>JANTHQ010000007.1 GCA_024762375.1 Anaerolineaceae bacterium | reverse complement strand
ACCGGTTTTATGCCGTCAATGTTCAGTTTTTGGGTGGTGGAGGTTTTTGGCAAAATTGCCCGTTTGAAACCGAGTTTGGTGGCTTCTTTCAGCCGGTTTTCCAGATGCCCCACAGCGCGGAGTTCACCGGACAATCCCAATTCGCCGATGAGCACCACGTCGGCGGCGATGGGACGGTTTTTCACGCTGGACGCAATTGCGGCGGCGATGGGCAAATCGGCGGCAGGTTCATTCACCCGCAACCCGCCGACCACATTCACGAACACATCCTGGTCGCCCAATCGAAGCCCGGCGCGTTTGGTGAGCACTGCCAAAATCAGCAGCAGGCGGTTCATATCCACCCCGTTTGGGGTGCGGCGCGGATTGCCGAAGGTGGTGGTGCTTGCCAGCGCTTGAATTTCGACCAGCAGCGGGCGCGTTCCTTCCACGGTCACGGTGATGGCGGAACCGGAGGCGTTGGGCAGCCGCTCGGTCAGAAAGATTTCGCTGGGGTTGGGTACTTCTATCATCCCCAAATCTTGCATTTCAAAAATGCCAATTTCATTGGTTGCGCCGAAACGGTTTTTCACGCCGCGCAACAGCCGGTACGAGTGGTAGCGTTCCCCTTCCAAATAGAGCACCACATCCACAATGTGTTCCAGCACGCGCGGCCCGGCAATACTGCCATCTTTGGTGACATGCCCAATCAGAAAAACGGGGATATTCTGCCCTTTTGCCATAGATTGAAATTGCATGGCAGATTCGCGCACCTGTGTGACCGAACCGGGCATGGATGTCAATTCATCGCGGTACACCGTTTGGATAGAATCGATGATGACCATTGCCGGCGAGAATTCTTTGATATGCTCCAAAATGGTGTTCACATTGATTTCATTCAAAATGAACAGATTGTCTGATTGCACACCGAGCCGTTCGGCCCGCATTTTAATTTGGTAGATGCTTTCTTCGCCGGAAACATACAGAATCGGCCCGGCCGATTGCTGTGCCAACGCCGCCGAAATTTGCAGCAGCAGGGTGCTTTTGCCGACGCCGGGGTCGCCGCCGATGAGCGTCAGCGAGCCGGGAACGATGCCGCCGCCCAGCACGCGGTTGAACTCTTCCATCGGCAGGCGGATGCGGTCGATGCGTTCCATCGGTACGGCAGAGAGGGGTTGGGGTGCGGTGCGGGTGACCATGTGGCTGGTGGCGCGGTGCGCCGTGCCGCTCGGTTTGCTCGGTTGGGCAATGGTTTCGATGAGCGAATTCCATTCGCCGCACTCGGTGCAGCGTCCCATCCATTTTGGGAAGGTGGCGCCGCATTGTTGACACACGAAAAGGGTTTTTGGTTTTGCCATAGTGGGATAGAGAGTTGAGATAGAGATAGGGATAGATTTTCACTCTCTATCCCTATCTCTATCCGGTTTTTACATCATTACTTCCGCTTCTGCGGTTTCGTCCGGTGTTTCCAGCCGTTTGGTCACGTTGATGACGATGGCTTCATCTTTATAATCGACTTCCAGCTCATCGTGCGGCAGGAAATCGCCTGCCAAGATGCCTTCCGAAAGCCGGTCTTCAACATAGGTTTGCAGCACTCGGCGCAATGGTCGCGCCCCGAAATCGGGGTTGTAACCTTCTGCGGCCAGAAATTCTTTTGCGGCGTCTGTCAGTGCCAGCGAAATGTGCAGGTCTTCCAACCGGGCGCGAACTTCGCGCAGTTCGTATTCCATAATGTGTTTGATTTGCTCTTTGGTCAGTGCTTTGAAAATCATCACACCGTCCAACCGGTTGCGGAATTCGGGGCGGAACAGGCGCTCCATTTCTTTCATCACTTTGGCGCGCATTTCTTTGTATGATTCTTCTTCGGTTTTGTCATCATCCTGATGATATTGGAACCCTAAATTTGCGCGCTTTATCATATCTGCGCCAACGTTAGAGGTCATAATGATGATGGTGTTGCGGAAGTCGATGCGTTTGCCTTTGGCGTCTGCCAGTTGGCCGTCTTCCATAATTTGCAGCAGCATGTTAAACGCTTCCGGGTGCGCTTTTTCAATTTCATCGAACAGGATAACCGAGTACGGTCGGCGACGCACAGCTTCGGTGAGCTGGCCGCCTTCTTCGTAACCGACGTAACCCGGCGGCGAACCGACCAGCCGCGCCACGTTGTGCCGTTCCATAAATTCGCTCATATCCAGTTTGATGAGCGCCTCTTCACTGCCGAATAGGAATTCGGCGAGTGTTTTGGCCAGCAGTGTTTTCCCGACGCCGGTTGGCCCGAGGAACATGAAGGTGCCGATGGGGCGGCGCGGGTTTTTCAGCCCGGCTCGTGCGCGGCGCACGGCTTTGGCAATGGCGGTGATGGCTTCATCCTGCCCGACCACCCGGTCGTGCAGCGCCGATTCCATTTTCAGCAACCGTTCCGATTCTTCGGTGGCGATGCGCTGAACGGGGATGCCGGTAATCATGGCCACCACATCGGCGATGTCATCGGGCGTGACTTTTGGGGTGGTGGTGGGCGACCATGTGGTGTCGTCCGGGTTGAGTGCTGCCCGCAGCGCTTCCTGCCGGTCGCGCAGTGCGGCGGCTTGCTCAAACTGGCCCGCCGAAACGGCTTCTTCTGTCGCCTGCCGCAATTCGCGCAGTTCAGAAATGGTGGAGGAATCTTCGCTGGAGAACGGGACTTTATACAATCGCACCCGCGCGGCGGCTTCGTCAATCAAGTCGATGGCTTTATCGGGCATAAATCGCTCGGTGACATATCGTGCGGCGAGATGTGCGGCGCTTTCCAGCGCTTCATCGGTTATTTTTAAATTGTGATGCGCTTCGTAGCGGCTGCGGATGCCCTGCAAAATTTGGATGGTTTCTTCGATGGATGGTTCATCGACGGTGACGGGTTGAAAACGTCGTTCTAAGGCCGCGTCGCCTTCGATGTGTTTGCGGTATTCGTCGAGAGTTGTTGCACCGATGCACTGCAATTCACCGCGCGACAGGGCGGGTTTCAGGATGTTTGCCGCATCTACTGAGCTTCCGGCAGAACCGGCGCCCACCAGCATGTGCAGTTCATCAATAAACAGGATGGCGCCTGATTCTTTGATTTCGTCGATGACCCGCTTCAAGCGTTCTTCAAATTGCCCCCGGTACATGGTGCCTGCGACCAGCGAACCGACATCGAGCATGACCACCCGTTTGCCCAGCAGGGTGTCGGGGGCTTCGCCGCGCACGATGCGCTGTGCCAGCCCTTCGACGATGGCGGTTTTGCCCACCCCCGGTTCGCCGATGAGCGCCGGGTTGTTTTTATTTCGGCGCGAGAGGATTTGGATGACGCGCTCAATTTCGGTTTTGCGTCCTACCACCGGGTCGAGTTTTCCCTGTGCGGCTTTGGCGGTCAAATCAGTTCCGAGCTGGTCAACCAGCGGTGTTTCTTTCTTTTTGGCGGATTCGCCTTCGGGGCCACCGGCACGAGTGGCGTTTTCCATCATAACGCGCGCAGTTTGGGCACGCACTTTATCGAGACTGACGCCGAGGCTGCGCAGCACGTCCACTGCCACACCTTCGCCTTCGCGGATGAGCCCGAGCAGCAGGTGTTCGGTGCCGATATAGTGATGCCCCAGCCGGCGGGCTTCGTCCACCGCCAGTTCGATAACGCGTTTGGTGCGCGGTGTGAGGCTCAGTTTGCCGTACATGGCGCGCTGTCCGCGCCCGACGGTGCGCTCGACGCGCTCTCGGATTTGTTTCAGGTCCACATTCAGTTCTTTCAGAACACGAACGGCGACACCGTTTTCTTCTCGCACAAGTCCGAGCAATAGATGTTCGGTGCCGATGTAATTGTGGTTGAGACGCTGTGCTTCTTCTTGTGCCAGAGTAAGCACGCGCCGTGCACGCTTGGTAAAGCGGTCAAATTTGTCTGCCATAATAGCAACTTCCTTTTTTTATAAATGTGGTGTCCCCACCAATTGCACAGTATTGGATGCCGATAGTATGCCGAAACAAAATGAGTGACAGATTAAAATGTTGTCTGCTGTGTTTGTTTCTATTGTACACCCGAATGTGCAGTGTAACTGTAATTTATTATACCAAATCTTTGCGAAAATCCGAAAAGCATTTTGTCCGAAAGCAAAAAGGGCGAGAAGATGTCTCGCCCTTTGAGAGTTTTTGAGTTGTGTGACCGGGTTTTATGCTTCTTGCAATTCCGATTCTTCTGCTTCGGGGGCGGTGTCAGCGGGTTCTGCGGCATCTGTTTCTGCTTCTGCCACCGGTTCTGCTTCTTCTTCAGCCTCGGCTTCTGCCATGGTAGATTCTTGTGCCTGTTTCAGGCTCAAGCCCATCCGCCGCCGGTTTGGTTCGATGCTGATGATGCGGACATCCACTTCTTCACCTTCATGAACCACTTCGTGGGGGTGTCCCACTTGGTAGTCTGCCAGTTCAGAAATGTGAATCAAGCCTTCGAGCATGTTGTCAACGCGGGCGAATGCACCAAAATTGGTTACTTTGGTGATGGTCGCGTGGACAATTTCGCCGGGTTGATATTTGTCCAGTGCTTGACTCCACGGTTCGGGTTGCAACCGTTTCAGGCTCAATCCGATGCGCTGACGGGCATGGTCGATGTTCAGCACGTACACATCGACGATGTCTCCCACTTTCAGCACTTCGCGGGGATGGCTCACCTGCGACCATGACAGTTCAGACAGATGGACGAGACCTTCTGCGCTGCCGAGGTCGATAAATGCGCCGAAATCGGCAAGGCTGGTTACGCGGGCGTCTTTGATGACTTCGCCCACTTTAAGGCTTTCCAGCAATTCTTCTTTTTGCTGGCGACGGACAATATCTACGGCAGCGCGCTCAGAAAGAATGAGGCGGTTTCGGCGTTGGTCAACTTCAATAATTTTGAGTTGCAGCTTTTCGCCGATGAGATTGCCCCAGCGATTGTTTTTATCGCCGGTGCCGCTGTGGTTGCTGGCAAGTTGAGAACCGGGCACAAAGCCGCGGACGGAACCAAAGGCAACGATGACGCCGCCTTTATTGGTGCTGATAACTTCTCGTTCCAACACTTCGCCTGACTCATGCAGTTCTTTGGCTTTAATCCAGTCTTTTTCTACAACGGCTTTGCTTAACGATAGAATGACGTACCCTTCATCGTCAAGCAGTTTGACCACATACACGGGAATTTCATCGCCGACGTTAATTTCGGCCAGATATTCCGGGTCAACTCGATCCAAATCTTTGGCACGGACAATCCCCTCATATTTTGAGCGGACATTTACCAATAATTCGCCGGGCGATTTACTGACAACCGTTCCTTTGATGGTGGTACCGGGTTCGAGTGCTTGAAGCTCCATACTGGATGATGCCAGCAGTTGCTCCATGGTCATGTCGTCTTCGGGTGTTACATTACTTTGATCTGCGGGTAAATTTTTAACCTCTCCCATTAGCTTGAAACCTAAATGGCTCCTCCTTACAAGTACAAAATGCTTTTCAGCCCCCATTATACTGGACTTTTGAATAAAAATCAATCACCAATTCCCAGCGTGGATATTTATGGAGGCTGTTAAGGTCAATATGTGGGCCGGCGAGACGTTTTAACGCAGTAATGATGTGCTTTTGGCTACGATAGCCGGTTTTGGATGCCCATTGAGCACTGCGTCGTAAATCGATTCAATCTGTTCGCCGACTTGTTCCCACGTAAAGTGGGTTAAGATTCGCTGCCGCAGTGCGTTGCCGCGCCGGGCGCGCTCGATGTCTGTTAAATTTAGCGCCGATTCGATGGCGTCTGCCAGTGCGAGCGCGGTGCGCTTGCGGGCGTAAATGCCGTAATTGCCCAGATATTCTTGGCTGACCGGCGTTTTGAATGCCACGGTTGGTAGCGCCATGCTGGCATAGTTTAAAATTTTGCCATTCCCTTCGGTGTTCGATAATTTCGGGGCGATGGCAATATCGCCGACGGCCAAATAGCGTGCCAGTTGTTCGTATGGCACTTTTCCGGTAAACGTGACGTTCTCGCTTACCCCCAGCGATTGCGCTCTGGCTTGGTAGTGCGCCACCGCCGGAAAACCCATCAACAGCAGGTGGAAATCGTCGCGGCGGGTACTGAGTTTTTGTAATGCTTCCAGCATCAACCCGACGCCCTGATATTCGGTGAGCAGCCCGACATACACCAGAATTTTTTTGTCGGCGGGTAAATGCAACCGCGATTTTTCGGCGCGCCGGTCGTCATCCGAAAATTGTTCGGGATTAAATGCATCGGGATTCACACAATCGGGGGTGGGGTGGACGCGCCCTGCCGGAACACCGAATTCGGTGGTGAGCAATTTTGCGCCGTGCTGCGAACTGGTGAGTACCGCTTTTGCCATGTGGTCAATTTTGCGCTCCAGCCAGCGCATCGGACGCAAGAAACGGCTGTCGGCAGAAAGAAATTGATGGTCGAGCATTTCGCCGGTCAAACTGCCCTGAAAATCGAACACCAGCGGCGCGCCGGTGAGCTTGCTGATTGCCCAACCGATGATCCCCCCTTCGTGCAGGTGGCCGTGGATGATGTCCGGTTTGTTTTTCAGCGCAAAAAAGAATGCTTTCAGGGCCAGCAGGATATCCAGATAAATTTTGTGGCGTGATGACCCGACTTCGATGCGGTAATTGAATGGCACACCCCAACTGCGGCGCACATCGATGTTCCAAATATCTCTGCCGTTGGGATAGGTTACAATCGTTACCCGATGCCCCAACTTTCGCAACACGACGGCTTCTTCCAGAATACGGACATGACAACCGTAATCGGCGAAAAACATTGTTGGCGCAAGCATCAGAATATTGTGTTTGTCGGACTTGGCGGTTCGACCCATCCATGCCATCCTAAAGAAAGTTTATTCATTGTAATGCATTTCGATAAGAATGCAAGATTTATGGTACTATTCGGTACGGTACTGTAAAATGCTTGACTTTTTAACGGTATGTTCGTACAATTCAGACACACTTTGATGCACGAAAGGAAAACTATGTCTGGCAAAAAACGTTGGATTCCACTGATAGCGGTATTGCTGGTATTGTGTTTGGGGGCGACATGCGTCGTCGGTATTTTTGGCGGCTCGTATGTTTTGAATAAAGTCGGCGATAATGCAACGACAATGGTTGCCACCGCCGATGCCGGGCAATCGCAAAACCCCGCCGCTCCGAAAAACGCGCCCACTGCCGAAGTTCCCCCCGCACCAACCTTCGCACCGCCTGCCCCCGGCGAGCACGTGCTCACCATTCCCGGCGGCGACCCGCCCACGCTCGACCCGCATCTCAGCGGCGACGCTACCTCGGCCGTGTATGTGGTCGAAATTTTCAGCGGGCTGGTGGCGTATGATATCAATCTAAATTTGGTGCCGGACATCGCCGAAAGTTGGGATGTGTCGGATGACGGCACGGTGTACACGTTCCACCTGCGTGACGGCGTGAAATTCCACAATGGAAAACCCGTGCGTGCGCAGGATTTCAAATGGTCGTTTGAACGCGCCTGCGACTTCAAAACCGGTTCGCCCACTGCCGACACCTATATGGGCGATATCGTTGGTTGCCGTGATAAACTGCGCGGAAAAGCCGACGATGTGTCGGGGGTGCAGGTAATTGATGACCAAACGCTGCAAATCACCATTGATGCACCGAAAGCCTATTTTTTGGCGAAGTTGACCTATCCCACCGCGTATGTGCTCGATCAGGATAATGTCGAGCGTGGCGGGCGCACGTGGACAGAAAACCCGAACGGCACCGGCCCATTCATGCTCGATTCGATGTCATTCGGCGAATCCATCGTGCTGAAAAAGAACACGAATTACTATCGCGACCCGAAACCGCGACTTGACCGCATTAATTTCAGTCTCACCGGTGGCTCGGCGATGATTCGGTATGAAAATGATGAACTCGACGCCACACCTGTGGGGCTGGCCGATATCGAACGTGTCACCGACCCGACCAACCCCCTCAATGCCGAACTGCAATCGGGCACGCGGTTGAGCGTATTTTACATCGGTTTTAATGTGAATAAACCGCCGTTTGATGACCCCAAAGTGCGACAGGCATTCAACATGGCACTGAACAAAGAAAAAATCGTCAGCGTGGTTTATAAAGAAACCGTGCCCATTGCCAACGGCATTGTACCGCCCGGTGTTCCCAACTATTCCAACCCCGATTTGGTCCCGCTGGGTTACGACCCGCAAAAAGCGCTGGAACTCATCTCCGAATCGAAATATGGCGACGTGAGCGAATTCCCCGACATCACGCTGTACACCACCGGTGCGGGCGGTTCGCCGGCGCGCATCACCGAAGCGCTGGTGGCTACATATAAAGAAGAACTCGGTGTGGATATTTCCATCCAGCAGACAGACTGGCCCACCTTCCTGTCGGATATCACACAGGCAGAAAACCCGTATCAAATGTACCAACTCGGTTGGATTGCCGATTATCCCGACCCGCAAAATTTCCTCGATTTGCTCTTCCACACCGGCAGCCAGCAAAACCATATGGGGTACAGCAATCCGCAGGTGGATGCGCTGCTGGACGAAGCCGGGTTAGAGCAAAACCCGCAAAAACGGGAGGAACTCTACCGGCAGGCGGAACAGCTCATCGTGAACGATGCGCCGTGGGTGCCACTGTATTTCGACTTTGAGCAGTGGCTGGTCAAACCGTATGTAAAAGGTTTTTCCATCCCACCGATGATTGTGCCGAAATTTCAGTACATTTATATCAGTGATGAAGGGTAATTATGGCGGCGTATATCGTCCGACGGGTTTTGTGGTTACCGGTGCTGCTGGCGGTGATGATTTTTATCACCTTTTGGCTGGGGTTTTACGGCCCCGGCAGCCCGGAACAGGTGTTGCTCGGACAGCGGTTTGACCCCGAAACTGCGGCTATTATCCGCCAGCAGTGGGGGTTGGACGATTCGTTTTGGGTGCAATACGGACGATATGTGCAAAACTATGTGTCGCTGAATTTTGGCGAGTCGCTGACGAAATACCCCGGCCAACCGGTGGCAAAATTATTGGCGCGGCGATTGCCCGTCACGGTTGAATTGAATGTGGCGGCAATTGCAATCGGGTTGCCGCTGGGATTGTTTTTCGGTGCGGTGGCGGCATATTTTCACGGTACATGGCTCGACCGCAGTATCATCTTTTTCTCGGTATTTTTTCGGGCGGTGCCATCGCTGGTGGCAGGGCCCATTCTGCTATTCATTTTCGCCAAACAATTAAAGATTGTGCCGGTGGGCGGTTGGGATGGTGTTTTCAGTACCAGCGCCATCCTGCCGGTGGCAATTCTGGCATCGGGGATTGTGGCAGGTTTCGCCCGGCAAACCCGTGCCAACATGCTCGACGTGCTGAACGCGGATTATGTCCGCACGGCGCGCGCCAAAGGCCTGCGCGAGTGGACGATTTTATGGCGGCACGTGCTGCAAAATGCGCTCATCCCACTGATAACCATTATGGGCTTTATGCTCGGCGGTATTGTGGAAGGCACACTCATCACCGAAACCATTTTCGGCATTCCGGGGATGGGGCAGTTGGCATTTCAGGCTATCAGCGCTCGCGATTACCCCATCGTCATCGCCATCACCGTGCTGGCGGCGGTAGTTTTCGCTTTGGGTAACCTGTGGGCAGATTTATTCTATGGCGTGATTGACCCGCGCATTCGGAGTGAATAACGAACAGTGAATAACGAATGATGAACAATGAATAATAAAGTGTGATGCGTGATTTGAACCTTGAACTTTGAATCTTGAACTATAAACCTTGAACACGATACCCGAAACCCTGAACAAAAAAGACAAACCCCGCACCATGCTCAGCGATGCATGGCTGCGGTTCAGCCAAAATTTACCGGCAATGATGGGACTGACGGTGGTCATCGTAATGTATTTGGTGGCAATTTTTGCCCCGTTGCTGGTAACCACCGATTACACGGCGATTGATTTGGACAATGTGCGTTCTGCGCCCAGTTTGCAGCACTATTTTGGTACGGATGAACTGGGGCGCGACGTTTACAGCCGGGTGATATGGGCGGCGCGGTCGGCGGCGTTTGTGTCGGTATTTGTGCCCGCGCTCAGCCTCATTTTGGGGGTATTTTTCGGTGTGATAGCCGGCTATTTTGGCGGATGGCTCGATACGATTATAATGCGAGTAGGCGATGTGCTTTTTGCCTTCCCCGGGTTGCTGTTTGTATTCTTTATTGCTGCCACCATCAAACCGGCGGTTTTAACGTGGGTTAAAGCGATTGGACTGAGAGAATTTGCCAAACAGGGCTATGTAGATTACATTGTTATTTTCAGCGCCCTGGCGTTGGTGGGCTGGCCCGGTTTGGCACGGTTGGTTCGCGGGCAGTTTTTAACCCTGCGAAACCGAGAATTCGTGCTGGCGGCGCAAGCAATCGGCGCATCGGGGTGGCGAATTGCCCTGAGGCACATTTTACCCAATGCGATGACGCCCGTCATCGTAGCCGTGTCCGGGGGTGTTGGTGGCGCCATCGCCGCCGAAACGAGCCTCAGCTTTTTGGGTGTCGGGCTTCAACCACCAAACCCCAGCTGGGGGCAGATGATTAGCGACTATTACGTCTATTGGCGCAGCGCCGATTTGTGGCCGCTGCTGTTCATACCTTCAATAATTTTGGTGACTGTTATTTTGGCGTTTACCTTCATTGGTGATGGTTTACATGAAGCATTGAACCCATACCTCGAATAAATCGTATTTGTATGCGACTGTTTCTGTTGTGACATACACTCGGGTATCCGAAGTGATTGCAAATATAGTACTCGTATTTTATTAAACTGGAGGAGTATTTATGGCAAGATTGCTGGAGGTAAAAGGACTCCGCACCCAGTTCTTTACCCAAGATGGCGTGGTAAATGCAGTAAACGGCATTTCATACACGTTGGACGAGGGTGAAACACTGGGTATTGTTGGCGAAAGCGGCTGCGGCAAAAGCGTTGGCGTGATGTCTCTCATTCGGCTCATTCCTTCGCCGCCGGGAAAAATTGTTGCCGGTGAAGTCCTGTTTGACGGGCAAGACCTGCTGAAAATGAGCGACGGCGAAATTCGCTCGGTGCGCGGCAACAAAATTGGCATGATTTTTCAAGACCCGATGACTTCGCTGAACCCCGTGTTGACCATCGGGCGGCAAATTACCGAAGCTCTGCAACTCCATTTGGGCATGAACAACGCACAAGCGCGCGCTCGAGCCGTCGAACTGCTGGAACTGGTTGGCATTCCTTCGGCAGCAGACCGGTTGGACGATTATCCGCACCAATTTTCCGGCGGGATGCGCCAGCGTGTGATGATTGCCATGGGCCTTTCGTGTAATCCACGGTTGCTCATCGCCGATGAACCGACCACCGCGCTGGATGTCACCATCCAAGCGCAAATTGTCGATTTGGTGAAAAAACTGCGTGACGAACTCGGTATGGCCGTCATTTGGATTACTCACGACCTTGGGGTGGTTGCCGGGCTGGCCGACCGTATGGCAGTGATGTATGCCGGGATGATTGTGGAAGAGGCCGAGGTAAAAGAACTGTATGGCAATCCGCGCCACCCGTACACACTTGGCCTGCTGGGGTCATTGCCCCGCCTCGACCAGGTAAGCGGCCAAAAACTGGAATCGATTGAAGGTTTGCCCCCCGATTTGATTGCCCTTCCAAAGGGCTGCCCCTTCTATGCGCGGTGTAAATATCGCATTGACAAATGTAAAACCGAAAACCCATCGCTGCAAAACGTGGGCGTTGGGCACAGAATCGCCTGCTGGATAGATGTCACCAAAGACCCCGTCACAACCGAAAACCCCTGGCAAACAGCGTAGGAGATGGTAATGAGTAGCGATAATCAAGAAGTTCTGGTAAAAGTAAAAGATTTGAAAATGTACTTTCCCATCACGCAGGGAATCGTCATTCAAAGACATGTGGGCGACATCAAAGCGGTTGATGGCATCACCTTCAACATCCATCGTGGTGAAACGCTGGGGCTGGTGGGTGAATCCGGGTGTGGTAAATCGACCACCGGCCGCGCAATTTTGCAATTGTACACGCCCACCGGCGGCGAAGTTTATTTTGAAGGCGAGGAAATCACCGGTTTAAAAGGGGAACATTTGCGGAAAATGCGCCGCCGCATGCAGATGATTTTTCAAGACCCGTATGCGTCGCTCAACCCGCGTATGACGGTGGGTAACATCATCGCCGAACCGCTGGAAGTGCATAACATTCTCAAACGCAGCGAACGCCGCGACCGCGTGAAAGAACTGTTGGAAGTGGTGGGGCTGAACCCCTATTTCATCAACCGTTATCCGCACGAATTTTCCGGCGGGCAGCGACAGCGTATCGGTGTGGCGCGTGCTTTGGCACTCAACCCCGATTTCATCGTGGCGGATGAACCAATTTCCGCACTGGACGTGTCCATTCAGGCACAGGTCATCAATCTGCTGGAAGATTTGCAGGAACAATTTGGCTTGACTTATTTGTTCATTGCTCACGACCTGTCGGTTGTGCGACACATCAGCGACCGCATCGCGGTGATGTATCTCGGCAAATTGGTTGAACTGGCTGACCGTCATACTCTGTATGACAACCCGATGCACCCCTACACACAAGCGCTGCTGTCGGCAGTTCCCATTCCCGACCCGGTGATTGAGGAAAAACGGCAGCGAATCATTTTGGAAGGCGACGTGCCCAGCCCGCAAAATCCACCCAAAGGCTGCAACTTCTGTACCCGTTGCCCCAAAGTGTTCGAACCGTGCTACGAACAGGAACCGGAGTTTAAAGAAGTAGAACCCGGTCACTGGGTGGCGTGTCACCTGTATTAACAAACACAAACCAGTCTTGAACCTTTTAACGGCGATTGGCGTATATTGTATACTGAAGTCATGCAAAACTGACTTGCTGCACCGAATGTATCGTATATGCCCATCGTGAAAAAATCTTCCTAAAGAGGGGATGTAGTATGTTACGTTTTATAATTAGACGAATATTGGGATTCATCCCGGTACTGTTGGGGGTGGTAATCTTCACCTTCTTTATGGCACGGGCTATTCCCGGCGGCCCATTCGACTTTATCGGTGATAAAAGTCTGCCGCCCTCGGTGGTGAAAAATCTCGAAGCCAAGTATCATTTGGACTGGCCAGAATGGGAACAATTTATTTCCTATTTAATCGGCGATGAACTGTACATTGGGCCCGTAAAGATTTTCGATTTAGACCCGGAAACGCCTGCCTACTCTTATGGCGTTCTGCGCGGCGATTTGGGCCCTTCCTTCCGGTATCGCGGACAAACCGTCAACGATATCATCGGCCGCACGTTCCCGCTTTCGGCGCAGTTGGGGGTTATGGCGATTATTTTGGGGTTGGTTATTGGCGTGCCTGCCGGTATCATCTCGGCGTTAAAACAAAATACGTGGCTCGATTATTCGGCGACTTTTGTGGCTGTGCTGGGTGTATCAATTCCAAGTCTGGTGATGGCGCCCCTGCTGATATGGATTTTCTCGGTTAATTTGGGGTGGTTCCCTGCGGCGACGTGGGGTGCGAAACCGCCATATTTCCAAAATATGTTTTTGACCCCCGGGTTTGATTGGGGAAATTATTTCTCGCACGCGGTGATGCCCGTGTTTGCGCTCGGAACCGGCTTGTCTGCCACATTTGCTCGCTTGATGCGTGCCAGCCTGTTGCAGGTTATTCGCGAAGATTACATTCGAACCGCGCGCGCCAAAGGGTTGCACGAAAGTATGGTAATTTACCGTCACGCGCTCAAAAACAGCCTCATTCCCGTTGTGACGGTGATTGGGCCGATGTTTGCCGCATTGATTACCGGTACACTGGTCATCGAGCAAATTTTCGGATTGAATGGCATGGGCAAGCACTTTGTGCAAAGCATTACCAACCGAGACTATGCGGTGGTGCTGGGTACAATTTTAATCTATACCATCATTTTGGTCTTCTCGAATTTGCTGGTAGACCTGGCGTATGGATGGCTCGACCCGCGCATTCGGTTGGATGCATAAAAAATATAGGATGGAGATAGAGATATGGCAGTAGCGGAACTCCCGGCTCATACCCAGTTAGTGCGCAAACCTCGCAGTTTGATGTCCGATTCCATCAATCGGTTGCGCAAAAATAAATTGGCTTTGGGCAGTATCGCAGTTTTGATTTTGATTGTATTGGCGGCGATTTTTGCACCGTATATCACCACCGGCGATTTTGCCAAACAAGATTTGATGGCAAATAACACCATTCCCCACTGGATGTTGCCGTTGATGCCCAAAGGTGCGGAGCAATACCTTCGGTTTAACGATGATTACATTCTCGGCGCGGACGACTTGGGGCGAGACTTGTGGACTCGCACTGTGTATGGCGCGCGAATTTCGCTGGCAGTGGCGATTGTCGCTTCTACCGTCAGTCTGCTGGTCGGCACGATATACGGATTGATTTCCGGTTATGTCGGCGGTACGGCAGATGCGGTGATGATGCGCATTGTTGACTTTTTATATGGTTTTCCGTTTTTGATTGTGGTTATTTTGTTGCAAACTTACTTTAAGGCGGTGGCTAGGCGCGGCGTTGGCGGTGGTTTCGGGCAGGCGATGGTGGCTATCAACGAGTCGATGGGGGGGATGTTCTTTCTGTTCCTCGCCATCGGTCTGGTTAACTGGATTGGGATGGCGCGTATTGCGCGCGGGCAGGTTTTGTCCATCCGCCGCAAGGAATTTGTCGAAGCCGCAAAAGCCGTCGGCGCGCCCGATATTCGCATTATTTTCCGGCATATTCTGCCCAACATTATTGGCCCGCTGATTGTGGTTGAAACACTGGCTATCCCCGGATACATTTTCTTGGAAGCGTTTTTGAGCTTTATCGGTTTGGGGGTTGATGCACCGACACCCAGTTGGGGCATTATGATTTCCGAAGCCGCGCCCGGTATTCGCACCTACCCCAACCAATTGCTGCCACCCGCACTGGCGCTGACAATCACCACGCTAGCGTTCAACTTTATGGGTGACGGCTTGCGAGATGCTTTCGACCCGCGTTTGAAAGAATAATGCACTGCGGCATCAATAATTAAATTTGTCAAAATTCAATTTTTCGGCTAATATTTCGTATGCATAAGTCGAAAAACAGCAAGTATTTTTTCAATGTTGACTGAAAGGAGGTGGTGCCAACAACATCACACCGGAGATACCCTTCCATCGCAGTTATCCATCGCAGTAACATTGTTTGTTGTTTGGTCTGTGTTTAGCAGACGAAAAATTTAAGTTTGGTTAATTGACATTAACCAAGGAGGAGAGAACACATATGTTTTCTAAAAAAACTCTGTTGTTGGTAGTAGTTATTGCAATGCTGGCGGCGGTTGCCGCACAGTGCGGTGCTGCTCCCACGCCCGAAACCGTGACCGTCGTACAGACAGTTGTGGTAACCAAAGAAGTTCAGGGCGAAACCGTAACCGTCGTGGAAACGGTTGAAAAAGAAGTAGTGGTGACCAAAGAAGTTGAAGTTATGGCCCCGGGCAAATTTGACAATAAAGTCACGTTGCACTGGAACCTCGGTACCGAACCCCCCACGCTTGACCCCGCACTGGCCACCGATACCACGTCGGTTGACCTCGACCGCAACCTGTTTGTGGGTTTGACCGACTTCGACCCGGTTACCGGCGACGTATCGCCGATGCTGGCGACTGACTGGGATGTTTCGGAAGATGGCACTGTTTACACCTTCCATCTGCGCACCGACATTCCGTGGGTGCATTATGACCCCAAAACCGGCGAAACCGTCCAAGTTACCGATGCTGACGGCAACCCGCGCTTTGTCAACGCTTTTGACGTGGAATATGGCGCCAAACGCACCATCAACCCCGATACCGCCTCTGACTACGCTTACGTGACATACATCATCAAGAATGCCCAAGAAGTCAACACCGGTGAAGATGCCGATGGCAACCCCACCGAATTGACGCTGGATGATGTGGGCGTAAAAGCGCTGGATGAAAGTACCGTTCAATTCACTCTCGAAAATCCCGCCGGTTACTTCCCCGCCATCGCCGGTATGTGGGTGCTTCGTCCGCAGCCGCAATGGGCAATTGACGCTTACGGTCAACGCTGGATTGAAGCCGGCCTGATTGACACCAACGGCCCGTACGTTCTGGATGAATGGATCCATGGTGGCAATATGCGCTTGGTGAAAAACCCGCTGTGGATTAACGCAGATGACGTGCAGATTGAAGTTATCGATATGGTGATGATTGAAGAAGCATCCACCGCCTTCGCTCTGTACGAAAACAACGAACTGGACACCACCGGTGTGCCATTGCCCGAAATGGACCGCGTAAAAGCCGACCCGCAGTTGAGCAAAGAACTGCGCATTGCCCCCGTGCCCTGCACCTACTACTATGGCTTTGTGAACACCAAAGTGCCCTTTGATGACGTCCGTGTCCGCCGCGCATTCAGCGCCGCCATCGACCGCCAAGGTTTGATTGACAACGTCCTCAAAGGTGGCCAAATTCCTGCAACCTCGTTTGCACCGCCCGGAATCTTCGGCGCGCCGGAACCCGGCACTGTTGGCCAAGGTTACGACCCCGAATTGGCGAAAGCTAGCCTGCAAGAATTCCTGGACGAAAAAGGCATGACCCTTGATGAATTCAACAGCACCTATGACATCGTTCTGGGTCACAACACTTCCGAAGGTCACGCCAAAATCGCCGCCGCTATCCAGCAAATGTGGAAAGACAACCTGGGTGTGGATGTTCGCGTAGAAAATCAGGAATGGAAAGTTTACCTGCAAACCATCAAGAAAACCACTCCGATTGAAGACGAATTCCATATCTTCCGTCTCGGTTGGTGCGCGGACTACCCGGATGAAAACAACTGGGTGTACGAAGTATTCAACAGCGAAGCCGGTTCAAACCGTGTTCGCCGCAACTGCGCCGACCCGAACTGCGAAGAAACCACCGGCCCGAGCAAGTTTGATGAGTTGACCGCAGCTGCCGGCAAAGAACAAGACCCGCAAAAACGTATTGAAATGTACAAAGAAGCGGAAGACATTCTGGCCCGAGAAGAAGCTGCTTACGCCCCGATTTATCACTACACCAGTGTTGTGGTCACTAAACCGTGGTTAACCCGTAACTACCCGCCGTTGGGTGGCGCTGACTTCTACAACTGGAAGATCGATGCTGATGCCCAAATGGCTGCAATGGGTAAATAATCTGCAACAAAGTGGCTTAGGCTGCTAAATTGCAAAACAGAAGCCGGATGGCAATTTGCCATCCGGCTTTTTTATTTGGCGAGAACATACCGCATTCGCGGCATAATATGAATGATAAATTGTATTCGCGGCGAAAATCAATACCCGAATGCCAGCCGGTTCCACAATTTGGCGGGGAAATCGTGCTTTTGCATTTCAGCTTGCACTTTTTCAATATCATATGCCACTCGTCTGATGGAAAATTCCATCGTGTCGGTGTCCAACAGAGCATACGATGCGCGGGCATCGCCGTCACGGGGCTGCCCAACACTCCCCGGATTCATAATCAACCGCCGCGAATTGAGCGACTGCACGAAAATGTCTGTTTCCGGAATGATAGCCTCGCTGCTGGTGCC
>JANTHQ010000006.1 GCA_024762375.1 Anaerolineaceae bacterium | reverse complement strand
GGCGACGTTGCGCTGGTTCATACTGCCCTGCATCTGCACGATGGATTCATATTCATACTGTTCCATCCAATCGGCCAAATCTTGCAATATCTGGCTGATGCGCCCCACGCCGTTTTTCAGCAATTCGGACGCAATCATCGTCACTTTAGCGCCGGCCATCATCCCTTTCAACACATCAAGATGGTTATGCACACCGGAGGTGATAGCCAAATCGAGGTCGAGTTGTGGCGACAAAATGGCTGTCCAGCGCAACGGCAGCAGCAGGTCATTGGATGTACTGAGGTTCACCCGTGGCACAACTTCCAACGCTTCCAGGTCAAAATCGGGTTGGTAAAAACGGTTAAACAGTACCAGTGCATCAGCGCCCGCTTTTTGCAGTTGCGCGCCCATATAGGCGGTATTACTGAAGAACGGGTTTAATTTTACGGCCACCGGGATACCGATACTTTGTTTTACATCGCGCACCACATCCATATACATTTGCTCGACATCTGTGCCGAGCAGGTCGATATTGGTGGGAATATAGTAGATATTCAATTCCAGGCCATCTGCGCCCGCTTCTTCGATTTTTTTGGCGTATTCAATCCACCCGCCGGTAGAAACACCATTCAAACTGCCGATGATGGGAATATCCACCGCGTCTTTCGCCGCGCGAATGTGGTTGAGATACTCGTCGGGCCCCATATTGTAGTCGTCCATTTCGGGGAAGTAGCTCATTGCCTCGCCGAAGGAGTCGGTGCCATAGCTGAGAAAATGGTCGAGGTGTTCACTTTCGCCGGTAATTTGTTCTTCAAACAGCGAGTACATCACAATTGCCGCTGCGCCTTCGTCTTCCATGCGTTTGATGGTCGCCAGCTCGCGAGACAGGGGTGAAGCTGAAGGCACGATGGGGTTTTTCAGGGTCATGCCCATATATGTGGTTGAAAAATCCATAGGTCACTTCCTTAATTTTGGCTAATATTTCTTTCGTTTGATAGCGCTTTATGGTGGAGCGCCCGGCCGGACGCCCCACCCATCCATTTGCAGTTAATCCATCTGAGCCAATTGTTCGTAGTGATGCCACCGGGCATGAACCGCTTCTTCTGCTTTTTTGAGCAATTCTTCTGCCCCGGCAGGGTCGGTTTTCAGCAAAATGCGGTAGCGAGCTTCGTTGTAAATGTAATCTTTGAGCGGTTTTTTGGGCGCCTTCGAATCAAGTTTGAATGGATGTTTGCCTTCTTTTGCCCAATCCGGGTTGTAGCGGTACAGCGGCCAATATCCGGTTTGGACTGCCAGCGTTTGCTGGTCGAGGCCTTTGGCGATATCGTAGCCGTGCGCAATACAGTGCGAGTAGGCGATGATGAGTGACGGGCCATCGTAGGCTTCGGCTTCCAAAATGGCTTTGACGGTTTGGGTGTCGCTGGCGCCCAGCGCCACTTCGGCGACATATACATAGCCGTAGCTCATCGCCATCAAGCCAAGGTCTTTTTTCGGTGTTGGTTTGCCACCCGCGGCAAATTTCGCCACGGCAGCCAGCGGGGTCGCTTTGGATGACTGACCACCGGTATTGGAGTAAACTTCGGTGTCGAGCACCAGTACGTTCACATTGCGTCCACTGGCGAGCACATGGTCCAAACCGCCGTAGCCGATATCGTATGCCCAGCCGTCCCCACCGACAATCCACACGCTTTTGCGCACCAGCACATCAGCCAAGCTGAGTAAATCGCGCACTTTTGGCGCGCCGTTCAAACCGGCCAGTTTCTTTTTCAGCACTTCAACCCGTTCGCGCTGGGCGCTGATGCCTGCTTCGTCAGATTGGTCGGCGTTGAGCAATGCATCTGCCAGCTCCGCACCGATTTCATCGCGCAGTGCCGAAACCAGTTCGCGGGCATATTCGTTCTGTTTGTCGATGGTCAATCGCATGCCGAGACCAAATTCGGCATTATCTTCAAACAGCGAGTTGCTCCACGCGGGGCCACGGCCTTCTTTGTTGTGTGTCCACGGGGTGGTGGGCAGGTTGCCGCCGTAAATGCTGGAGCAGCCGGTGGCGTTGGCAACAATGGCGCGGTCGCCAAACAATTGCGTGACCAGTTTGATGTACGGTGTTTCGCCACAGCCGGCGCACGCGCCGGAGAATTCAAAGAGCGGTTCAAGCAACTGAATGTTTTTCACGTTGGTGAAGTTCAAATCGCCGGTGCGTTCCACTTCGGGCAATTCCAAGAAGAAGTCCCAATTTTTGCGTTCGGTTTCGCGCAGCGGCAGTTGCGGTTCCATATTGAGCGCTTTGCGCCCGACTTGAGTTTTGTCTTTCACCGGGCAGGCTTCCACACAGAGGGTACAGCCGGTGCAGTCTTCGACTGCCACTTGAATGGTGTATTTTTTGTCTTTGTATTCTTTGAACCGGGAATCGGCAAATTTGAACGTTTCGGGCGCGTTTTCCAGTTCTTCTTCATCATACAGTTTTGCGCGAATGGTGGCGTGCGGGCACACCATCACACATTTACCGCACTGGATACACAAATCTTCATCCCAAACGGGCACTTCCAGCGCGATATTCCGTTTTTCCCATTTGGTGGTGCCGGAGGGGTATGTGCCATCGTCGGGCAGGGCGCTCACGGGTAAATCATCGCCTTTGCCTTCGATAATTTTTGCGGTGACGTTTTTGACGAAATCGGGCGCGAAATCGGGTACAATCGGCGGTTTTTCGATGGTGCTGGTTACTTGCCCCGGCACGTCAATTTTGTGCAAGTGCGAAACGGCCGCATCCACTGCCGCGAAGTTCTTCTGCACCACGGCTTCGCCGCGTTTGCCGTATGTCTTTTTAATGGCGGCTTTAATGCGGTCGATGGCTTCATCTTGCGGCAGCACCCCGCTGATGGCAAAGAAACACGTCTGCATGATGGTGTTGATGCGCACACCCATGCCGGTTTCTTTCGCCACCGTGTATGCGTCGATGGCATAGAATTTCAGGTTCTTTTTGATGATGGCTTCTTGCACCGTGCGTGGCAGATGGTCCCACACTTGGTCGGCGGGATAGGGGCTGTTCAGCAGGAATGTTGCGCCTTCAACCGCGTTATCGAGCACATCATATCGTTCGAGGAAAACGAACTGGTGCACGGCGATGAAATTCGCTTTACGGATAAGGTAGGTGCTGTGGATCGGTCGCGGCCCGAAACGCAAGTGCGAAATGGTTTGCGCGCCCGCTTTCCGCGAGTCGTACACAAAATAGCCCTGTGCATAATTGTCGGTGCCTTCGCCGATGATTTTGATGGAGTTTTTGTTGGCACCAACCGTACCGTCGGAGCCCAAACCATAGAACATCCCGCGCACCACATCGTCAGACTCAACGCTGAAATCGGGGTCGTAATCGATGCTGGTGTTGGTCACGTCATCAATAATGCCGACGGTGAAATGGTTTTTCGGTTTGTCTTTTTTCATTTCTTCAAACAAACCGTTTATCATTGCCGGGGTAAATTCTTTCGATGACAGCCCGTACCGCCCGCCGATGACACGCGGCATCTGGGCGAAGGGTGATGTGCCGTCGAGCACACTTTCGCTGATGGTGGTGACCACATCCTGATAGAGCGGTTCGCCGGCTGCGCCCGGTTCTTTGGTGCGGTCAAGCGCGGCAATCACTTTGACGGTTTCCGGCAGCGAAGCCAAGAAATGTTTGGCGGAGAATGGCCGGTACAGCCGCACTTTCAGCACGCCGACTTTTTCGCCGCGGTCAACCAGATAGCGCACGGTTTCATCGGCGGCTTCCACCCCGGAGCCCATCAGCACAATAACGCGCTCGGCATCGGGTGCACCGACATAATCGAACAGGTGATATTCCCGCCCGACGATTCCGGCGAATTTATCCATCGTTTTCTGAACAATGTCCGGTGTTGCGAGATAGTACGGGTTAACCGTTTCTCGCGCCTGGAAGAAAACGTCGGGGTTCTGTGCCGTACCGCGAATGGCGGGGCGGTCGGGCGATAACCCGCGTGCGCGATGGGCGCGCACCAGTTCATCGTCAATCATAGCGCGCATATCGTCTTTGGTCAGTTCTTCCACTTTCATCACTTCGTGCGAAGTGCGGAAGCCATCGAAAACGTGCAAAAACGGCACACGTGCTTCAAGCGTGGCCGCTTGCGAAATGAGCGCAAAGTCCATCACTTCTTGTACCGAACCGGCGAACAGCATGGCAAAACCGGTGCTGCGCGCCGCCATCACGTCGCTGTGGTCGCCGAAAATCGACAGCGCCTGCGCCGCCACCGACCGCGCCGCGATGTGAAAAACGGTGCTGGTCAATTCGCCTGCAATTTTGTACATATTGGGTATCATCAACAGCAACCCTTGCGAGGCGGTAAATGTGGTCGTCAGCGAGCCGGTGGTCAACGCACCGTGCACAGCGCCTGCCGCGCCGCCTTCCGCCTGCATCTCAACCACTGTGGGAATCGTTCCCCAAATGTTCGGTTCGTGTTTGGCAGATTTTTCATCTGCCATCTCTCCCATCGGCGATGATGGGGTAATGGGATAGATGGCGATCACCTCATTGGTGGCATGCGCAACGTGCGCTACCGCGGTGTTACCATCTATGGTAACCATACGTCGTTTAATTTCGTTAGCCATAGATAACTCTCCTTTTTGAATTAACCTTATAAAGTATACTCTCCCACTGTCACTCTGAATAGTGAAGTTTGTCATCAATTTATAGATAAATGTCACCTGTATTTACGAAATCCATCATAAAAAACCCGAACCCTCTGTTTGTGGCCAGAGGATTCGGGCGTTTAAAGGAGGTAAAACAAGTTTTATCAGTTTTCAGGATGGTGCGGGTGGCGATGTGCTTTCGGGTCGTATGGGTGCATTTCTTTCCGTACGTACACGAACCAGTACACCAGCCCAACCAGCACCGCACCCCCGATGATATTTCCGATGGTCACGGGCAGCAGGTTTTTCAGCAGAATGTTGCCCCAAGTGATATCGGCGTAATCTGCCGGTGTTTTGCCGATAGCCTGCCAGAATGTGTCGGGGGCGCTGAGTTTTACTAGCCAGCCGATGGAGAGGAAATACATGTTGGCAACACTGTGCTCGAAGCCGGCGGCCACAAAAGCGGTAATGGGGAAGATAATCGCCATAATTTTGTCAGTAACCGTTCGCGCGCTGAAGCACAGCCACACCGCCAAACAAACCAGCGCGTTACACATAATGCCCAGCGCAATGGCTTGCACAAAACCGAGATGAACCTTCCCATTGGCGATATTTAAGATATTCAGCCCGATTGCGCCGCCACCAAAACTAAATTGTTTGGTGTAAACCATCAATATCGCCGTGCCGATTGAGCCGATAAAATTCCCCAAATAAACAATTCCCCAGTTGCGCAGCAATCTGGCCGTCGAAACTTTGCCATCTGCCCATGCCATCACAATCAGGTTATTGCCGGTAAAAAGCTCTGCCCCGGCAACGATGACCAAAATAAGCCCGAGGCTAAAGACCAGCCCTCCCAGCAGTTTGGTCACGCCAAACGACAGATGCCCGCTCGCGCCGGCAGTGACAGTGGTGGCAAAAACCGCCCCCATCCCGATAAATGCGCCTGCCAGCACGGCCAGTGCCAGTGTGTTCCAAAAGCCCATACCGGCTTTTTTGCGCCCCACCAATTCAGCTTTAGAAGCCATTTCCGGGGGTAAAAATGAATCAAGTGTTGGTACATTGTTATTCTCTACTGCTACAGCCACGGCAACCTCCATTTGACTTATGCATACATAAAAAATATCTATTCTTATTGTGAAATATATCACAGTTAAGGACAAACAAACAGTGACAAACGTCACCTTTTATTTGTGATATTTGTCACTGTTTGTCACACCGGCATGCCGGGTACGATGACCAGCGTGCAACGTTATCGCCGCAGCAAAACTTTTACGTTAAATTTACGTTTATTTACGCAAACTTTATGTGAAAACCATGAGAATTCTGTTATAATTGTTTCATCAATTCAGATGTGAGGGCGTAATGGACACGGCAATCAAATTTGCAACACTTTGGCTAGCATTCGATTTGGGGATCATCGCCACATTTTGGTACATCAAAAGCACCTTCCCCAGATGGTGGGAAACAACCGTGTGCGATTATGCGCCCGATAATCTCGACTGATTGATAATCCTCCAATCCTCATTATTCTTCCTATCCTCCGAGGCCGACCCCTGACCCAGGTCGGTCTCACACTTTTAAACACCATTCCCGGCAAAACTCTAACTTTTTTCTCACAAACTCCTCACGCCATTTTCATTAAATTACGGTTTACTGAAAACAGAAAACTTAACGCTACCCGTAGATTTGATTTATGACACCACTTTCAATCTTATTCGTCGCACCATATCCCCCATCACTCATTCATGTGCGCACATACAATCTCATCAAAGCGTTGGCGCACCGCGGCCATCGCATCACGCTGTTATATCTGTTGCCCCCCGGCGAAAGCACTTCACCCGATGGCATCACCAAAGATTGTGTCGCCAGCATGGGCGTACCGCTTTCGCGCCGCCAAACTCTGTTGAACGGCCTCCGGGCTTTGCCAACGCGACGTCCGTTTCAGGCAGCGTATGGCATGTCGCCTCAAATGGTGGCTCGTATCCGCCAGACATTGGCGGCGCATAGTTTCGATGTGGCACACGTGGAACATTTGCGTGCCGCCGAGGTAGGCCGCAGAATTTCAGGCGTGCCGGTGGTTTTCGATTCTGTGGATTCAATTTCGCTGCTATTCGACCGGTTGCGTTCTTCTGCACCCACGCTGAAAAGTCGATTGATGGCGTGGCTGGATTTGGCTCGCACGCGACACTACGAAGCCCGGTTGCTGGAGTATTTCTCGCGCGTGGTGATAACCTCACCCCACGACCGCGATGCACTGGTGGCCTTGTCGTCTGCTCCGCGTGCTGATGAGCGCATTTCGGTGGTAGCCAATGGTGTGGATCTTGAATATTTTTCGCCGCTATCTATGCCGCGCGACCCGAAAACTGTCGTTTTCAGCGGCAAGATGAGTTATCATGCCAACATTGCCGCCGGGCTCGATTTGGCAACCAAAATTATGCCGGCTGTCTGGCAGAAAATCCCCGATGCAAAATTGATTATTGCCGGAAAAGACCCGTCTCCGCAATTGATGGCACTGGGCAGCGATGCTCGCATCACGGTAACCGGCACAGTGCCCGATTTGCGGCCATACTTGGCGCGCGCCACCGTGGCGGTCTCGCCAATTCGGTATGGTGTCGGTATTCAAAATAAAGTATTGGAAGCGATGGCGATGGGGACACCGGTCGTCAGCACCCGCCAAGCGGTCAGCGCGCTGGCAGTTTCGATTGGCAGGGATATTTTGGTGGGAGATTCACCGGAGGAAATTGCGGATGGTATTATTTCGCTGATAGAAAATCCGCAGCAGCAAGCCAGCATCGGGGCGGCCGGGCGCGATTTTGTGGTGCAGCATCATTCGTGGTATGCCGCCGCCGAAACGCTGGAAACAGTCTATCGGGCGGCGATGGCAGACCAGCGGGCATCAACGGCGTAACTGTTTTGCCATTTGCGCCGCCAGCGCAGACAAATCGTCGCGGTTTTGGGTTGCCCAATAATGTTGATAGTAATGTAATTCATCAACCAATCGAGACCGGAACTCGACCTGCCGAAAAAGTTCTGCGGCACGAACGGGATGTCCCGTCCACAGATATGCGTATCCCAATGCTTTCAATGTGGGCTGGTTGTGCGGCTCGTAACGGTATGCCTTTTGCAGATATGCCACGGCCAGCTCGAATTTTTCGGCATCCAGCGCCATCATCCCCAACCGCCGGTTGGCAACGGCGTTTTCCGGTTGAGTTTGCAGTACCGTTTCAAAGATTTGTCGGGCACGTTTTTGGGCAATAACGCGCGGCAATCGGCGGTCATCCGGCGCAAGTTCGGCATAAGTTTGATAGAGTGACCCCACATTTGCCCGCCATTGCGCCATAATCTTTGGCGAAAACGCAATCATTACCACCAACGCGGCAATCAATGCGGCCAGCACCCACTTTCGGTCGGGGGTTTTCGTGCCTACTTCAGTCTTGGGCATCGTGCGCAATGCGCGGCGCGCCAGCACGATTGTCAACCCCAATAACGCGAATAGCAGCGGCATCGTCCAGTGGTCGGGTGAAAACTGTGCCGCGTCAAACAACCCGTGTGTGAGTGTGGCGGTGACACCCAGCCAACTTCCCCGAAACAGCGTTCGGTGGGGAATGTGCGGCGCATACCGTTCAACTTTCCACACCAGCCGGAAAAACGCCACAACCAGCCATCCCAAACCGATAATCCCCAACAAGCCTTGCCCCAGCCACACGGCCAACGGTAAATTATGGGCATAATATAAAAATGGCACATCGATGAGCAATTGATAGCGCGAATATACCATCGCAAAGGCGTTACCCAGCCCCAGTCCTGTAAACAAATAATCGTGCAAAAGTTCAATGCTGTTGCGATATAGTGTGTATCGCCCGCCGAAACCGTGGATAGCCCGCGCCACCAGCGGTGATACAACCGAATTCCCGGCGAAGAATGTCAGGGCCAGCGCACTGCCCACCACACCCAAAATTATGCCCCCGAGCATCGCCAGCGGCGGCCGCCACGTTTTCGGTACTTGCAGCATCGTCCACAGCGCCACACCCAGCAGCACGCCCAACGCCGCACCGCGCGAATCGCTGATGAACAGTCCGTACACCACCACACCGACAACGCCCCACCAAAACCATCGCTGGCGCGATTTGCTGCTTTGCGCCAACGCTATCGCCAGAAAAAACGTTCCCTCCAAAAATGTAGCCGCTGCATTGGGGTGCGGCACCAAAAAAACCATCGCCGGGAAAAGCGAACTGACCGAGCGGGCAATTCGGGCGATGGTGCCGCGTTCTAACGGGTATTGAAAATGGGCGTATTGCGTGGCGAAATAAAGCGCGAATGCCGCGCCGAGAAGGGTTACGCCAACTGTGATGGTTCGGGGCGAGACGATAGGATTTGCCACCACATACATCAGCGATACACTGCCAAGGATGGTCAGCAACAGCGGCAAACTTTCCAACGGGTCGAAACTGACCATCACGCCCACCAAAGCGCCAATCACAAACAATGTCAGCGCACCGGTAAAATAAAATGCGCCGGGTGGACGTCCCAGCAGCATTTTTGGAAAAACCATCGGTGCGACAGCCAGTACCACGGTCAACATCACAAGCCACGGAGACGTCACACCGGTCGCACCGACGATGAGCAATGGCAGCGGAAAAAATAGTCTCGCCACTGCTAGCATGTTACACCTATTTTCTTTAGCCAAATTTGGATGATATGCGGCATTGAGAGTATATCCGGCTGATTATTTGTTGGTTCTGATATCCGCGATGCGCTGCCACCAGTGACGGGGCGCGCTTGTCATATAGGCGCCCGACTCTTTTGTTGTCGCACGGCTATGCGAATAATGCGACGAGTAATAGTACGAACCACTTCTGGGAGAGATTTGATTCAGAATACTGCCCAACAAATGAGAATCGACTTTTTTCAATCGCTCAAGCGCCTCTTGCAATGCTGCACGCCGAGTTTGCCCGGCTTTCACCACCAAAATTGTACCGTCCACGCGGCTCGATAGCACCAAAGCATCGGTAACCATTAAAATCGGCGGCGTGTCGAACAATATGATGTCGGCATAGTCTCGAAGTTTCTCCATCAGGGCTTGCATACTGTGCGAGTTCAAAATTTCAGCAGAGTTGGGCGGGAGCGGGCCACTTGTTATCAGTTGCACATTATCGTAGCCTGTTTGAACCAGTTGGTCTTCAATTCTTGCATCGGAAGACAAAAGTAAATCGGTTAACCCCGAGGTGTTCGGCACGCGGAAAATAGAATGCTGAGTCGGCTGCCGTAAATCGGCATCAACAATAATCGTCCGCAATTCTGCCTGTCCCATCACCACCCCAAGATTGGCAATGGTGGTGCTTTTTCCTTCGCCGGGGCCGGCACTGGTAACGGCCACCAGTTGGGCCGGTTTATCAATTGCCATAAACTGCATATTGGTGCGAATGAGCCGGTATGACTCACTCACCGGCGAGAATGGCGCGTGGGCTTCTGCCATCTTCTCTTTGTAGCTTTTCCCTTTGATGGATGTAACGCTGCCCAAAACCGTCATGTTCAACTCTTGGGCCAAATCATCGGTGGATTTTACGGTGTCATCAAGATATTCCAGTAAAATTGCCGCACCCAGCGCTAGCGAAAAGCCCATAAAAGCCGCCAATGCGACGTTTAGGGGAATGTTTGGGCTCACAGGACGAACCGGAAGTTGCGCCGGGTCGATAATTGTCAAATAATTAGATGTGTCGCCACCCTCAAAGAAATTTAACAGTGAAACATAGCTCGACTGCCAGTCTCGGATAACTGCCTCCAGAGTCCGCTTTTCGCTTTCGAGATTTTGGATTTCGCGGGCACTCAGCGCCGAATTGAGCAGTGTGTCAATTTCTTCAAGCCTGGCCTCAGAACGTGCAATGCGTGTTTCAAGGCCGGCCAACTGCTGTTTTACGAATGCACCGTGCTCGGCGCGGGCTTCATTTTCGGGAGACGTGGGGCTCTGCAAAATCAACTGGTACGCAATTTCATCGGCAATAGCAACCGCCAGTTCCGGAGAGTTATTTTGCACCGTAATCGCCAAAAGTTGTGTGTTCGGAATTGTCTCGGCGAGCACATCTCGTTTTAGCTGTGTCCAGCTCATGTTCAAGCCTAAATTATCGATGACAGCCTGTAATATCGGTTGGCGTGGGATAATCTGAGCATACGACTCGGCCAACTGCTCGGTGGTTGAAAAATCCTGACCGGTGGGGTTGGCCGTTTTAAACACCTGGCCCACCAACATTGTTGTGGTCGTTTCGTACACTTTGGGCATCTGTAAACTGGCGTAATAACTGGCCCCGCCCGCAATGACCATACTGACCAGAAACAACCACCACCATCGTAAAACCCGTTTAATATAATTCGTTTGATTCATTTACTTCTCCATCTCTGTGCGTTCGACTGATTACGGTGCCGGGTCCAGATATTTTATCCATACAGGGCTTGTATCGTTGTATGGCGTCCAATTATCCCAGCCGAAAAGTAACTGCTGGTCAGAGCCGTCGGCATTCATAATCCATAACTGGTTATTGCCGGTGCGGTTCGATTGGAACACTATTTTTGTGCCGTCGGGTGACCACGTCGGCGATTTGTCGCCTTCCCAAGTGTTATGTGTTAATTGTACCAGTTGCGAGCCATCTGGCAACACGCTCCAAATTTCGTCGTTTTCGCTCTCGGTCGCCACCAGCGCAATCCGGTCATCTATCGGCGACATTACCGGGTCATACGCATCGCCCACACCAAAATGGGTCACTTGAACTGTCCATTTTTCGGCTATACTTATCATATGAATTTGCAGCCGGTTCTCGTCAGAAAATTCCGGAACACGCGTATATACCCGGAACCGTTTGTCGGCGGAAAACGTATCGCGCCAGCGAGCCACATCGTATGGCCATGGATCCGTCAACCGTCCCAATTTCCCAGTAACCGGATCATAAACATACACGGCCGAAATGTTGTCTTCACGGTCGGATTTGAAGAGAACTTTGCCCATCAGTGCCGCCGGAATATAACGTTGGGCATCCGGTGCCAGCGTGGGGGTGGGTGTGGGCAGCAGTGCAATTTCCTCGAATACCGGAGTAGGCGTTGCAAGCACCAGATTGGCAGGGGTCGGTGTTGGTGTACCGGTGGTCAGCGCAACAACTGTCGCCAGTTGCGCCAATGCCTGTGCTGTAGCTGCGTTCCCCGGAACGGGTGTTGCGGTGGCGACCACCGGTGTGACCCAATTGAGCGGCATCGGGGTGGGCGTTCCAAAAATCTGGGCTTCAGCCGTCAACCGCACAGAAAGGGTTGCCGCCGCGAACACAGACTCCGGGGTGGGCGTTGAGGTTATCAGCACAAAACGTACCGGTGTGGCGGTAGGTGTCGCCGATGGGCTGGGAACAGGTGTAGCGGTGATTGCATCGGGGGGCACCGGGGTCGGCGTGCCGGTGGTCAACGCCTGAGCCGTTGCCAACTGCATTTGAGCCGTCGCCGTCTCAAGATTTCCGGGTGTCGGCGTCGGTTCTATCACCAGATAACGCGGAACCGGGGTTGCTGTTACCATATTTGATGGTGGCGGTGTGGCAGTGCCAATCCGTGTGGCATCGACTGTAGCTTGCAATACCTGCGCCGCAGCGGTCATCACATTTTCGGGCGTTGGCGTGCTGGTAACCACAACGTAATCAAAAGGTATCGGGGTAACCGGTGGCTCACCGATGCTCAAAATCAATTCGATTTTGTTTTTCTTGCTTTGCGAGCCGTATCCGGTATCCCATGCAAACAGGTCGTCTTGGCCTGCCAGTGGGCCCAAAACCCGGAATGAAAGACGCGGTTCCAAATTATTCAACACCTTATCACGGATGAGCCGTAATTGTTCGGGTGTCAAAACGAATTCGTTGGTGCGTTCCACGCCTAAATCGTCCGAACTCAAAAACGGTTCGAGTGTCTGCTGAACGGGTGCGTTCAATAGCGCTTGAAAATCAGCGCCGGCCCACACACTATCGACCCGCTCTTGGAGCAAATCGATTTTCCAGACTTGCCCGGTGTCAGCCCGGTCATTTCGTGCAGCGAGCAAATCGTCGCGCAAACCGGTTAGACGCAATACACCGTAATGAACGGGGGCGCCGCGGGGAATGGAACTCAAATCAATCTGAAATGCTCCGATGTATGTTCGCTTGTTGAACACACCGGCATAAATGTACGAATCGCCAAAATGATTGCGTCGCGAATCACCACTCGATACCCAGCCGGCAGTCGAGATGGGCGGGTTCAATGTTAAAATTTGTCCATCGGGAACGGGCGTTACGGGCAAATCTTCGGCATCGACCACCAGAATTGCATTCGAGTCGGGTGTGTTCGTTGGTGGGGCAGGTGTTACCGTTGGCACGTCCGTCGCGGTGGCGCTGGCTGTCGGCGTGGGAGATGGCGCATTCACCAGTGGTTGAATGGGCACTGTCGGGGTGGCAAACACATTTTTCCCAATATTGGAAAATACCAGCGCCAACACCAGCAGCAACCCAATGATCACACCGCCGATAGAATATAACAGCGTTCGCGATGGTGTCCGGCTTGCTGAATCTTCGACGTGTGCAACTGCCGCTTGCTCTGTGGGTTCCACATAACGGCTACACAGCGAAAAATCGCCGCTCAAGCAAAATGTTCGCTGATGTTCCAAATCAATCGGGACATTATCTCCCACCGCCAGACAAATATGTTCTGCCTCCGGATATGAAAAATGAGAACCGGGGTCTTTCATTAACCCCAGATATGGACAAACAGCTCGTTGTTTTGTATTTTCTGGCATAATTACCGTCACAATCCAATCGAATTTAACTTCCGCCACTATGTATTTATATCATTCTATAAGTGGAAAACGATTAGGAAGTAATTAGAAAAAAGTTAGAGATTGGATGATGTCATAGAATTGTGGCATGTATTGATTGTTGTCGGGATGTAATCCACTGCCCCAGCCGGGTTATTGCCAACGCGGCGAAGATAATCAGGATGGCATCTACCGGCAGGCGGTAGCGAATGAGCGCCCACGACAGCAGATGGATACCCGTGTACAGCAGCATAAACGCATACAGCCAGTCGTGCCGATGCCAATCTCGGCGGCGCAGGCTGATGACCAACCCCGCCAGCATAAACGGCAACATCAGCCCAAACGACAGCACCCGCGACACATTGCTCAGCAGCCCCGATTTTCCCGATGGTAAAAACTCAAAATAATCTTTGGTACGGCTCAGCGACAGAATGACATACCGCACGGGGTCGTTTTTGATGATAACCAGCGCCCGCCCCAGCAGCGCCGAATCGAGTGCGGCTTCGTCCAAATGGCGCAATTCTTTCGGAATGAGTTGCTGGTATGATGGGCCGTCGGCCGGCAAAATGGAAATAAAATTATATCCGTGAATGGGATGATTTCCCCAATAAAATGCAAAACCCGCATTGGTGTTCAGCAGCACAAACCGATGGAACACCCGATAGTTGCGCGCCGTCCACGGGGCAATCATCGCTATCACGATGATACCCGCCACCACCAGCCCGCCGAACGCCCGCCACACCGCACCGAAATGACGTTCACGGTGGTAAAATCGCCACAGCAGCCACAACGACAGAAACGGAATCACCAGCAGGAACAATTGCCGCAGCAGCACTGCAATTCCCAGCGCGATGCCCAGTTGCGCCCACAAAAACCGATGGCGCTCGCCTGCCGCCAGCTGCTCGGCAATATCGAAACTCCACAGAATGGCGGTGATGTAAAACATCTCGGTCATCAGCGTGGCGGCATAATAGATGAAATAGATGTATCCCGCGCTGATGGCAGCGGCAACCAATCCCACCGTTGCACCGAAATGGCGTTTTCCCAGCCGAAAGGTGAGCCACGGCATCAAAATGCCCACGGTAACAGCCTGAATGACTCGCGCCACCAGCGGATGATACCCGAAAACCGCGTAAACCCCGGTCAGATAGAGCGTGTACAGATACGACCAGTGTGCCGTCGGCGCACCGGCGGGCGTCAGGGGCCACCAGTCTTTCGCCACGGTGAACCCGAATCCACCCAGCACGCGCTGTGCCAGCATATCATAACTCAACTGATCAAACGTGCCGGGCAAATCCACCACCCGGTCACCGAGATAAAACGCGACCGCTACCCGTGCCAGCACTGACACGGCGATGATTGCCATCAGCCATTTTCGATTATTGGAAATTTCGGAAGTTTGCATTGAATCGTGTTCCGTGATACGTGTTGCGTGAATGACTTTTCAAAACCGACAGCAACTCCATATAGTTGCGATGAAATTCTGTCGATTTCACCCTGAGTAGCCCGCAGGGCGTATCGAAGGGTGGAAATCGACAAGAAAACGCCCTTCGATACGCGATTTGCTCCGCAAATCGCTACTCAGGATGCGTTTTTCGCTGCCCTCTGTATAGTAGTAACCTGAATTCGGAGTTTTTCTCGAAAAGAGAAAATGCGGTTATTTTGCAGAGATTTTTGAAATGTCATTCCCGCGAAGGCGGGAATCCATAAACTATTTCTGTGGATTCCGGACAATTCGCTGCGCGAATTTCCGGAATGACAAAAACTCCGAACTGACGTTAGTAGCCTTTCAAAACCGATAAACGTCATCCCATTGGGTATAAATGGTGCGCCAATTGTATTTTTGCACCACCGTGCGCCGACCGTTTTCTGCCAGCGACCGCTGCAATTCGGGCGATTGCAGCACGCGGATAACCGCATCGGCGAAGGCTTCGGCAGTATCGGCGATGAGAATATCCACCCCGTTTTCCACCGCGATGCCCTCCGCGCCGATGGTGGTCGAAACGATGGGCAAACCCCAACGCCACGCATCGATGATTTTTACCCGCATACCACCCCCCGCGTGCAGCGGCACCACAAATGCCTGCGTTTCTGCCAGCAGCGGCGATAAATCTTCCACATAACCGGTCACCTGCACCCCGTCGCCCGTCAGCGCCGCAGGAGGATTTTTGCCGATGACCGTCAGCACGGCATCGGGCACACGGGCGCGAATTTTGGGAAACACGTTTTTGGCGAACCAAACGATGCCCTGCGCGTTGGGGGGCCAGTGCAACCCGCCCAAAAACGTCACCCGTTTGACGCCGTCTTTCGGCTCCACGGGCGGCTCGCGGGTGGGGTCGCCGCAAATGGGAATGACCGCGGGCGCGGGCAGCGGCGTGCTCGAAATGGCGGACACCGCATCGTAATCTTCGCGCGTCACCCATACCACCCGGTCAAATCTGGGGCAAGTTTCGGATTCATACCGCGCCATCATTTTCGATTCGCGCGCCAGAATCATTTTTTTGACGGGATTGGTTTCGCCATCTGCCATCCGCCCCGGAATGAGATACACGGCATTGTGCTGGTCGAGCACCAACCGCACATCGGGCGAAAATGTTTTCGCTTGCAGGGCATATTGCGCCATCCACAGTTGGTCGGCGTGCACGGCATCGAACGGCTGGCCGGCGAGCAATTCGCGGAGTTTCGCCGTCATCGCCGGAACTTCATCGCGCACAATGAGAAACGGTTGTCCCGAAACGATGCTTTTGAGCAAAAATTGCCCGTCGCGCACCGCCGAACGCCGCATCGGCACGGTATGCACCGCGTGGCAAATTTCTTCCATCTGGGCAATATATTCCGGGCGGTCGGTGTCGCGCACAAACGTCAGCAGGGTCACATCGTGCTGCTGCGAAAGGTATTTCAGCACATAATAACTGCGCATTTTGGGACCCGCATCGAGCGGATATGGTAAAACTTGGCTTAAATATAGAATACGCATACGGTTTCCGGGTATTGGTTTCAGGGTATTGGTTTCAGGTTTCAGGTTTAATGTTCAAGGTTGCAATCAGCAATCAGCGAATGGACAAATGACAAATGACTACCCAAAAACGTACCGGTAATACTGATGCACCCGTTTCGATTTTGCCATCAATGACATCACCCACACGGGGAATTCCAGCGTTATCACAAAAATCAGCGGGAAGAGCACGATGGAAACGCCGAGCAGTTGCGGCACAGTCAATTTTATCGCCAGCAACAGAAATTCCAGCACAATCAGGTTGGCCAGATACAGCCCGTATGAATGTTTGCCGATTTTTTCCAATTCGCGCAGCATCGGTATCGAATTGCGGCTGATGGTCGGCGTCAGCAGGATGAACGCCAGCACGCTGACGGTGCGGATGAGCGGCAACGGCAACGCGGAAAACTGGTCAAACAGCGTGAGGGCGAACAGCACCACCGATACTTCCGCCAATGCCCATTTCCATCGTTTGAGCCACGGCAAAATCTGTTTCGAGTTGAGGCTGTAAATCAGCCCCAGCGGAAAATAGATGCCCCAGACCGACATCGTGCCGCCGATAATCGGTATTTTCAGAATGCCCAACTGCGCCGGAACCGGAATCCCAATCGAACCGGGAAATTCAAGCCCCATCAGCAACAATTGATATCCGAAAATCAGCAGCAGCATCAGCGTCCCAAATCGTTTGGAATAGCGCACCAGCAGCGGCGAAATCACCATAAAAAAGATTATCAGCGGAACAAAATTGAAGGGATAGCCGACCAGCAGGTTTTTGATATAGCCCGTCACCGAATATGATTCATTCAGCCGGAAGAAAACGACGATATAAAACAGCACCGACCACAGCAGATACGGGTAAAGCACGCGCAGCACGCTCGCCCGCACAACTTTCAGCGACAGGGAACGCGGTTCGGCTTTTTTGGCAGCGTACGAAAAGAAACAACCGGAAATGAACAGAAACACCGGCACGGCAAACATCGAGCCGATGTCGTGCAGAACCATCAACGTTTGGTACAGCACACCATCCACCACCGGGAAGCCCCACATCTGCTGCGCCCGCATCCCCATGGTGATGGAATGATTGAGCACCACCATCAGCATCGCCAGCCCGCGCAACGCGGCAAATTGTCGATGCATCAGGCATCCACCCCGTAATTCCAATCGAAAATAATGGGCGCGGTGCGGATATATTCGGTGGTGCGGTGCTTGCGGTTAAAATCGTTAAACGCCCGTTGCACCTGCTCTTCCGAAAGATCCATCGCTGCAGCAACTTCCGGCACGGGGACACCGTGTTCCTGCGCATACCACAGCACGTCCATCACATCAAACGGCATACGGAAGAAAAACTCTTCCTGCGTTTGATGGGCGCTATACGTGTCGGAGGTCGGCGGGCGGGTGCGAATTTCTTCCGGCACACCGAGATATTCCGCCAGTTGATAGACCTGTGTTTTCAGCAGATGCCCAATCAATTGAATGTCCACCCCGCTGTCGCCGTATTTCACCAAAAATCCCTGCTGGTGCTCATTTTTGTTCGACGTGCCGATGACGGCATAATTGCGCGATTCGGCATGATAGTACAGCATCGCCATGCGGGTGCGCTGTTTGAAATTTGATGCCGCCACAATTTGAAAATACTCGGCGAGCGGCAGCCGTTTGCTTTTTTCTTCGCCATCGGGGGTGACAATTGCCAGCGAGAAAACATTCAGTGTGTCATCTTCCAGCACATTCGATGGC
>JANTHQ010000005.1 GCA_024762375.1 Anaerolineaceae bacterium | reverse complement strand
TCCCCGCGGGGGAAGGGGGGATACAGGGGGGATGGGGGTATAGTTTTCACCAAAAATTTTGCGTTTTTAGTTTCGTCAAATTTAAAGTCGATTTTAAGTCCGTTTTTATGGGGATTTAATCTGAGACAATTATTGTTTGGGTGCGATAGCGCAATATCGCCCAAAACTGATGCGCAAATTGGACAAATATTTTGGGCTCGTGTATCATTGCGCGAGTTAACCAAATACACGAATAGATGGTGTCGGGGTCAATGAGCTCCCCCGATTGTCTGTGAAGAAATAAGGTCTTGGGGAATAATTTCCGTCAGTTTGCAGTCGCATACAGTTTAATCACAAAATTTGGGGTCATGATGGCTTGCCCCATTTTAACTGCCGTGGTTGCCGGTCTCGCAATAGACAAAAAACTCGGAACAACACCTTGGGCAATCTTCATTTTGACGTTGTTGGGTATGGCATTTTCCACATATGCCGTTTATCGTGTTGTAATGAAAACGCAAACCAAAAATCACCACAAAGGGGAATGATGCGTATGAAAGGTAAGGGTCTCCTTTACACCGCAATAGCCATAGTCGTAATGGTACTGAGTATCATGTACCTCAAGTTTGAGCTGCCAATCATTTCGGTGAGCGCAGAAGCATTGCCACATATGTCCCTGTTTGGGATGCCGATTACCAATGCACTGCTAACCTCGTGGGTTGTGACCATCATTTTGATTGTGGGAGCATACCTTACTACGCGCTCAATGAAAATGGTGCCATCCGGTATGCAAAACGTGCTGGAGCTGTTCATCGAATATCTGTTTGGTGTGGTAGAAGGTATGGCGCCGCAGCAATGGGCGAAGAAATTCTTCCTCATTCCGGCGACAATTTTCTTTTACGTGCTGATTTCCAACTGGTTCGGGTTGTTGCCGGGGCTGGCAGGGGTTGGCTTTTGTGAAGAACCGCACCACGCCGAAACATCCGCTGAAATGGCGCATCCCTCCATTGTTGGCTGTGCCGAAGGCGAAGTGATTGTGCCTTTGTTCCGTTCTCCCAGCTCGGACTTGAATAACACATTGATGCTGGCGCTGGTTACTCAGATTGCGGCACAAGTATTTGGCTTTTGGGCACTTGGGTTTGGTGGCTATATGGGCAAGTTCTTCATTTTCGAAGGCATTGCCAAAGCATTCAAACCCGATGAGCACGGCAATAAACCCTCCGGGAAAAGCATCGCCGGCCAACTGGCGATGGGTGTTATCGAGATGCTGGTGGGTCTACTCGAATTTCTCAGTGAGTTTACCAAAGTTATCGCGTACACCTTCCGACTTTTCGGCAATATTTTCGCCGGCGAAGTTATGATTATCGTGCTCACTTTCCTCATTCCCACATTTATCTCGCTGCCATCCTTGGGGCTAGAGGTATTTGTCGGATTGGTTCAAGCATTTGTCTTCTTCATCCTGTCGGTGGCATTCTACACGCTGGCGGTAACGCCGCACCACCAAGAGGATGGGGCGCATTAAATTGCGCAAATAAGTTGAAAAAAACAAGTTGCATCATCTAATCTTTCCAAACTCAATTTACAGGAGGTTACATTCGAAATGGATGCAGAAGCGGCAAAAATTTTAGGAGCTGCATTAGCAGTAGGTTTAGGGGCGATTGGCCCCGGCGTCGGCATCGGCGTGGTGGCAAGTGGGGCATTGCAATCAATCGCCCGGAACCCCGACCTCAGTGGTCAGATTACCGGTTTGATGTTTGTCGGCATTGCATTTACAGAAGCCTTGGCAATTTTCGGGTTGGTCATCGGGTTGATTCTCTTGTTTGTGTTATAGGCGAGTTTTACGATACCCTATGCACCATTTCCTGAAAGGAGGATTAAGCGTTGGCTGCACTCGGATTTGATTTAAAACTTATAATTGCATACACCATTAACTTTGTGGTGTTGCTCTTTGCGCTGCGAGCATTTGCCTATAAACCCATTATGGACATGCTCGAAAAACGCAAAAAGGAAATTGCCGACGGTTTGGCCGCTGCAGATAAAGTGCGCGAAAAAGCTGAACTGGAACGGGCAAAATTCCAAGAAGAGCTGGAAAAGGCACGCCGTGCTTCGCAAGAAGAAGCAGCGAAAATTGCTCAGGCTACCGCCGGTATGCGCGACCAAATTTTAGAAAAGGCGCGCCAAGAAGCCGAAGAAATCAAGGCAAAAGCACGGGCGGAAATCGAAGCGGAGCGCCAAGCTGCACAAGCCGAAATTCGGCGGCAATTGGCGGCCCTAACTGTTGACTTGACCCGCAAAATGGTCGGTGAAACAGTCGATGAAAGCAAACAGCACGAACTAATTGGCCAATTCTTGTCAGAAATGGGAGACTAGCTGTGAGCCACGGAAACGCATCGTTGGTGGCCGGGTTTGCACGCGCCATTTTTGAAATTGCGCTTGAGCCTTGGCTGGCCAGCATGAACGCTGTGTATGAAAAGCTTGTTGCACAACCAGAACTCGGACCGCAGCTTGATGACCAGTCGCTATCTTTTGCCGAGCGTCAAAAGCAGATTGATGCTTTGCTGCCCGATAGCGCCCCGCAACCCGTCCGCAACTTCTTCTATACACTCGTAAAAGAAGGAAACATCCACCTGTTGGATGACATCCGCGCCGCTGTGCTTTCGCAGATGACCACGGCCGCAAGGGTAGAAGAAACCATTGTGACCACTGCTGTAGCCCTTTCAGACGAAGAAAAGGCACAATTCGAGCAGAAACTCAAAGCGAAATACGGTGAAAATCTCGACATCCACTTTAAGGTGGATCCGAAGATTGTTGGCGGTGTGATTGTTCAGGTTGGCGACAAGATTCTGGATGGTAGTTTGGCTGCCAAAATTGACGCAGTTGAAACATCCTTGAAATCACTTTCGTAACAAATATGAACCTTCGCCCCTTTGGGTGTCGTAGGTAGGGTGGGCGAAATGCGAATCCGTCCACTTTGGAGGCGAATATGGCATTTAACTTAGACGAAATTACTGCCGCACTGAAGCAGCAAATCGAAACGTTTGAGGCGCCGGTTGAAACGGTAGAAACCGGCCGCATTATAGAAATCGGCGATGGTATTGCCCGTATTTCCGGCTTAAACGACGTGATGATGAGCGAATTGCTTGAGTTTCCGGGCGGCGTTGTGGGAATGGCGCTGAACTTGGAACGAGACCAGGTCGGCGCGGTGATTATGGGTGAATACACCCATATCGAAGAGGGCGATTTGGTGCGCGGCACCGGGCGTGTTGCCTCCATTCCGGTGGGTGATGACCTGCTGGGGCGGGTGGTCAACGCGATCGGTGAACCGATTGACGGCAAAGGCGCGCTCGAAAGCAGCACTTTCTATCCCTTGGAAAAAATCGCGCCGGGCGTGATTGAACGCGATAACGTTGATACACCGGTACAAACGGGTATTATCAGCGTTGACTCGATGATTCCCATCGGGCGCGGGCAGCGCGAGCTCATCATCGGCGACCGCCAAACCGGTAAAACGGCATTGGCAGTTGATACCATTATCAACCAAAAAGGGAAAGACCTGATTTGTATCTATGTTGCAATTGGGCAAAAACGTTCCAGCGTGGCGCAGGTTGTCGCAACACTGGAAAAATTCGGGGCGATGGAATACACCGTTGTGGTGGCTGCGACCGCCTCTGAACCTGCCGCGTTGCAATATATTGCGCCGTATGCCGGTTGTACCATCGGCGAATATTTTATGGAACAGGGGAAAGACGCACTGGTAGTGTATGACGACCTCAGCAAGCACGCATGGGCATATCGCCAAATTTCGTTGCTGCTCCGCCGCCCCCCCGGCCGTGAAGCATACCCCGGCGATTTGTTCTATCTGCACTCTCGCTTGCTGGAACGTGCCGCGCGATTGTCGCAAAAGAATGGCGGCGGTTCGCTGACCGCATTGCCCATCATCGAAACATTGGCCGGCGACGTGAGTGCATATGTGCCCACAAACGTCATCTCCATCACTGACGGTCAGATTTATCTGGAAAGCGATTTGTTCTTCTCCGGGCAACGGCCTGCCGTAAACGCCGGTTTGTCTGTGTCTCGTGTGGGTGGCGACGCCCAAACGAAGATTATGAAGAAGGTTGCCGGTCGTTTGCGGCTTGAACTGGCTTCGTACCGCGAGTTGGCGGCATTTGCCCTGTTCTCGTCAGACCTTGACCCTGCAACCAAACGCCAGCTCGACCGTGGGCAACGTTTGATGGAATTGTTGAAGCAGCCGCAATATGCGCCCATTCCTTTGGTTGACCAAGTAGTGAGCATTTATGCCGTGACCAACGGATACGCCGATAAAGTCGCGGTGCACGATGTCTCAAAATATATCAACGCATTGCGCGAGCACGTCAATTCAAACCATCCCGATTTGGTACAATCCATTTTAACCGAGCAATCGTTGACCCCTGAGATTGAATCGACCATGAAGGGTGCGATTGAAGGATTTAACGTCGGTGTTGGCGCGCAGTATATTCAAAAATAACTTAGTCCGCGAGGTATTCGGTGGCTTCATTACGAGACATTAAACGAAGAATCAGCGGTGTAAAGAATATATCGCAGGTGACACGAGCGATGCAGATGATTGCCGCGGCGAAAATGCGCCGTGCGCAAGAGCAGGTGCGAGCCAGTCGTCCTTACGCCGAAAAAGCGTGGGAAGTGCTGGTGCATCTATCGCAACAGCCCGATGCCAAAGGCCAACTGCATCCATTGCTTTCGGCGCGGCCGATTAACAAGGCCTGTGTCGTGCTCATCACCTCCGACCGTGGACTGGCCGGCGGTTACAACTCGAATATTATTCGGACGACCGCCAAGTTTATCAATAATTACGATAAACCAATTTCGCTGGTAACGGTGGGGCGTAAAGGGCGAGGCTTTTTTGCCAGAAGCAAATATCCCATCATCGCCGAATTTGATGGCCTGCCCGACCGGCCAACCCTGCTCGATATTCTGCCCATTGCACGTATCGTCATCAACGATTTTTTGAGCTTTGAATATGACGAAGTTTATTTGGCATACACCGATTTTATCAACACCGTTGTGCAAAAACCGGTGGTAAAGCGATTGCTCCCTCTGTTGCCGGAAAAAATGGATGAGCAGGCAGTCGCCGAACACGTCGGGCAGTATGTTGGCAGCCGGCATCCGTACATTTACGAACCGGGCCCGGTTGAACTGCTCGATGTCATCCTGCCGCGTTTCACAGAATTACAGGTGTATCAAGCCGTACTAGAATCGCTGGCAAGTGAACATTCGGCGCGGATGGTTGCCATGCGCAGCGCCACCGACAATGCCAACGAACTGGTGGCTGACTTAACTTTAACCTATAACCGCGTTCGCCAGGAAGCCATCACCAAAGAAATGATGGATATTGTTGGCGGTGTAGAAGCATTAAAATAGGAGCGCGGTTGGACGTGCCGCTCGGCATCGCAACTTGTGCTCCCCGATTTTGGAGGTAAAGAATGGCAGAAACATCTGTTGGACGAATCGTTCGCATCGCCGGACCTGTGGTTGATATTGAATTTCCGGCCGAACATTTGCCAGAAATTTATTATGCGTTAGAAATTGACCGGGAAGACGGCTCGTGGCCGTTGGTGCTGGAAGTGCAGCAACACCTCGGTGATAATGTGGTGCGTGCCGTGGCAATGGACTCCACCGATGGCCTTCGCCGCGGAACCGAAGTCCGAAACACCGGCGCGCCCATTTCTGTGCCGGTTGGTCAGGCCGCTCTGGGCCGGGTTTTCAACGTGTTGGGCCGCCCCATCGACGCGGAAGGTGATGTGGAAGCAGAAACTCACTATCCCATCCACCGCCCCGCCCCCGCTTTTGACGAGCAAGTCACACAAGCCCAAATTTTCGAAACGGGCATCAAAGTGATTGACCTGATTGCACCGTTTACCAAAGGCGGTAAAACCGGTATTTTCGGTGGCGCCGGTGTGGGCAAAACCGTCATCATTATGGAACTCATCCGCTCCATTGCGGCAGAGCACGGTGGCTATTCGGTATTCGCCGGTGTCGGCGAACGAACCCGCGAAGGTACGGCTCTGCGGCAGGAAATGATTGAAAGCGGCGTGATGGACAAAACCATTATGGTTTTCGGGCAGATGAACGAACCGCCCGGCGTGCGCTTGCGCGTGGCATTGACCGGACTGACGATGGCCGAATATTTCCGCGATGAAGGCCGTGATGTTTTGCTCTTTATTGACAACATTTTCCGCTTTGTTATGAGCGGTTCCGAAGTTTCGGCATTGCTCGGGCGTATGCCCAGCGCCGTCGGTTACCAGCCATCGCTGGGTACCGAAATGGGTGAATTGCAGGAACGCATCACCTCAACCAAACGCGGCTCCATCACATCGATGCAGGCCGTATACGTTCCGGCCGACGACTATACCGACCCCGCGCCGGTAACCACCTTTGCCCACTTGGACGCCACCATCTCGCTGGAGCGGTCGATTGCCGAGCAAGGTATCTACCCCGCCGTAGACCCGTTGGGCTCGACCAGCCGTATTCTTGACCCGCAAATTGTCGGCGAAGAACATTACAACGTCGCCCGGCAGGTTCAAAGTGTGTTGCAGCGATATCGCAGCTTGCAGGATATCATCGCCATTTTGGGTATTGACGAACTGTCTGATGAAGACAAATTGATTGTGTCGCGTGCCCGTAAAATCCAGCGATTCTTCTCCCAACCATTCTTCGTTGCCGAAACCTTTACCAGCATTCCCGGTCGTTACGTGACGCTGAGTGAAACCGTGCGCGGCTTCAAAATGATTTTGGATGGCGAGTTGGACGATGTCCCTGAACAAGCATTTATGATGTGTGGCGGGATTGACGAAGTAATTGAAAAAGCCAAGAGTTTATAGGCTGCAGTTAGTGGAGGGTATGTATGCCCATTAAATTGGAAATTGTCACTGTGGAGCGCATGCTGTTCAGTGATGATGTGGATATGGTCATTGCACCCGGCGCCGAAGGTGTGATGGGGATTTTGCCCAATCACGCTGCATTGCTGACCGCGTTAAACTATGGCGAATTGATTGTTCGCAAAAAAGGGCAAGATGATCAATCATTTGCCATTGGCGGCGGCTTTATGGAAGTGCTGCCCAATAAAGTGACCGTTTTAGCAGACGTGGCAGAACACGCAGATGACATCAACGTTCAGCGTGCCCAACAGGCCAGAGACCGTGCCAAAAACCTCCTCGAATCGGGCAACCTTTCGATGGACGATATGGTCAGAGCCGAAGCTGCTATCCGTCGGGCGATGGTTCGCATAAAAGTTGCTCAAAAACGCCGCAAACAGCGCCCAATCTCGCAAGACTAATTTGCGTTAAACGGAAAATAACGATTAAATACGGGGGTTAGGAACGGAACTTGTTTCTAACCCTCATTTTCTGATTAGTTCATCTTGCAAATGGTCGGCAAACTACAACCGATTTTTGCAAAAACAGTCAGTGATTGAGCTAAAATATCAGCGTTGTTGGAGATATAATGTTTGAAAAGCAAATAGGTATCGATTTAGGCACGGTAAATATTCTGGTGTATGTAAAAGGGCGCGGCATCGTTTTTAAAGAACCCTCCATCGTCGCCATTTCTGTGAAAGACGGAAAACCGGTTGCCGTCGGCAAAGAAGCGCTTGACATGCTGGGCCGCGTGCCCGATACCATCGAAGTGGCGCGCCCGTTGCGCGAGGGCGTCATTGCCGACTACTGGGTTACCGAAGCTATGTTGCGCTATTATGTGCGCCAAATCGTCGGACGCTACCGCCTTTTCTCGCCGGAACTGATGGTCAGCATTCCTGTGGGCGTTACCAGTGTCGAGCGGCGGGCTGTGGAAGATGCCGCCCGGAAAGCCGTGGGCAAAAATGCGTTCACCATCGAAGAACCCTTGGCGGCAGCCATTGGCGTTGGAATGCCGATTGATACGCCCACCGGCAATATGGTACTCGATATTGGTGGCGGAACCAGCGAAGCCGCGGTCGTTTCGATGAATGGAATTGTTACCGCCAGCTCTGTGCGTGTCGGCGGTTTGAAATTCGATGAGGAAATTGCCGCTTATGTTCGCCGAAAATACAATCTTATCATCGGCGAGCAAACGGCCGAACAGGTGAAAATCGAACTGGGCAGCGCACTGCCTTTGGAAGAAGACCTGACGATGGAAGTAAAAGGGCGCGACCAGATTGCAGGGTTGCCCCGAACCATAAAACTATCAACCCAAGAAGTTACCGAAGCATTGAGCGAGCCGCTGGCCACTGTGGTGGGCATGGTTCGCAGTGTGCTGGAACAAACACCCCCGGAACTTTCATCGGATATTATTGACCGTGGGATGGTCATCACCGGTGGGGGGGCACTCCTGCGCAATATTGACACACTGATGACACAAGAAACCGGCGTGCCGTGTTATGTGGCCGACAATCCGATGGCATGTGTCGCATTGGGAGCCGGGCAGGCGCTAAAAATTCGGCAGGCGTTGGAACGCTCGCGCGCATACGATTAACGTCGGATTATGATTTAATTGGCACGTGAAATGACGGTGCGCTGAGAGGAACATCCACGCCGCCGTAAAACAGGCAACAAAAAACGCGCTCACACGTTTGTGGGCGCGTTTGAATTTTTGTAAAAAATATTATCGCTGGCAGTAATATGTCATTTTTTGCAGGTGGGCAATCGGGTCGATATTTTGCACTTTTACCTCCGGCGGAACCGATAGCGTAATCGGCGCATAGTTTAAAATTGCCCGTACCCCGGCTTTAACGAGTTTATCAGCCGTTTCCTGCGCCACTTTTACCGGAACGGCCAAAATGGCGATTCGGATGCCCGCTTTTTTGATGCTTTCGACCATCTCATCGTGCGATTGCACAACGACCCCGTTTATTTCCATGCCGATTTTCGCCGGGTCATTGTCAAAAAGCGCGGTGATACGAAACCCTTTTTGCGAGAAACGGCCGTAATGTGCCAGTGCGTGCCCCAAATCGCCCACGCCGACCAAAGCGACCTGCCATTCAATATCAAGATTCAAGATGGCCTTCAACTGTTCTCGCAAAAATGCAATGTTATAACCGGTACCTTGCTTGCCAAATTCGCCAAAATGCGACAAATCTTTGCGGATTTGGGCTGAACTGAACCCCAACCTTGTGGCCAATTCCTGCGATGATGTAACTTCTTTTCCTTCTTCCTGCAACCGTGCCAGCGAGCGCAAGTACAGCGGCAATCGACTTACAACAATGTCCGGAACAATTTTACCGTTTTTCATTGAAATGGAATCTGCCATTGATTTACCCTATTCCCGATTGAAATAGCAAAAACAATTATTAGGAATAATATCACAAAATTTTAATGTACGCAATTTCACAAAGGTTGAAAAAGAAAAAGAGAGACGGCCGTTACGCCGTCTCTCTTTTTTATGCTTCAACTGCTTCCGGTTTTGGGGTTAAAGCGTGTGCCAGCACGTCATCAATCGTTTCGGCTTGCACGAAGGTCATCTCTTGCCGAATATCTTCCGGCACATCTTCCAAATCGGCATCGTTCCGTTTGGGGAAAATTACCGTTTTCAGCCCGGCGCGGTGCGCGGCGAGCACCTTCTGTTTCAACCCGCCGATGGGCAGCACCTGCCCCTGTAAACTGATTTCGCCGGTCATGCCGACTTCAGCACGGACGGGACGCCCGGTGAACAGCGATACCAGTGCGGTGACCATCGTCACCCCCGCAGAGGGGCCATCTTTTGGTACAGCGCCCGCCGGCACGTGCAGATGGACATCGGTATTTTTAAATTTTTCCGGGTCGATTCCGAGTTTTTCGTAATTGGCGTGCACATAACTCAGCGCAATTTGGGCGCTTTCCTTCATCACATCGCCCAGCTGGCCGGTGAGCGTCAGCCGTTCGCTGCCGGGCATGCACGTGGCTTCCACAAACAACACATCGCCGCCCACCGATGTGACCGCCAGCCCGGTGGCGACGCCAGCTTTTGCGGTGCGCATCGCCGCTTCAAAATGGAAACGCGGCTTGCCCAGAAATTCGCGCACGGCGTCAGCGTCAATCGTTACCGCCGTACCCGGTTCGATTTCGTTGGCGGCAACTTTGGTGGCAACTTTGCGGGCAATCTTGCCGATTTCGCGTTCCAGCGTGCGCACACCGGCCTCGCGGGTATAATCGCGGATAATTTTGTGCAGCCCGTCTTCGGTAAATTCTATTTCATCCGGGCGCAGGCCATTCGCTTTTATCTGGCGGGGAACCAGATACCCCTTCGCAATTTCAACTTTCTCGTATTCGGTGTACCCGTCCAGCGCGATAATTTCCATCCGGTCGCGCAACGGTGCGGGGATGGTTTCCAGCGTGTTGGCGGTAGCGATGAACATCACTTCGCTCAAATCGAAATCCACATCGAGATAGTGGTCGCGGAACGCGTGATTCTGCTGCGGGTCGAGCACTTCCAGCAGGGCGCTGCTGGGGTCGCCACGCCAGTCGCTGCCGACTTTGTCCACCTCATCGAGCATAAAAACGGGGTTTCGGCTTTCGGCGCGTTTGAGGGCTTGGATAATGCGTCCCGGCATCGCGCCGATGTATGTGCGGCGATGTCCGCGGATTTCCGCTTCATCGCGCACCCCGCCGAGGCTCATCCGCGTGAATTTTCGGTTCAGCGCGCGAGCGATACTCCGCCCCAAACTGGTTTTCCCCACGCCGGGCGGTCCCACAAACAGCAGTATCGAGCCACCGGCGCGGTCTTGTTCTGCGGCGTCGTCTTCGGTAATATCACGCTCTTTCCGTAACTTTCGTACCGCCAGATATTCCAAGATGCGCTCTTTGACTTTTTCGAGCCCGTAGTGGTCTGTATCCAGAATTTGGCGGGCGTGTTCAATATCAAGATTGTCTTCCGTGAGTTGATTCCACGGCAGTTCGGTCAACCAGTCGAGATAGGTTTTGATGACGCCATACTCGGCGGCCTGCGGCGGCAGTTTCTGCAGCCGGTTCAGTTCGCGGAGGGCTTCTTTTTTCGCCTCTTCGGGTAGTCCGATTTCCTCGAATTTTTGTTTGTAGTTTTCAACATCGACTTCGGTTTCGTCCGCTTCGCCCAATTCTTTGCGGATGGCTTTCATCTGCTGGCGCAGGAAATATTCGCGCTGCAACTGGTCGAGTTCCTCTTTCGCTTCCGACTGGATTTTTTCGCTCAATTCTAGCACTTCCAGTTCGCGGGTCATGATGCGCAGCAGCGACCGCATTTTGGTGCGCAGGTCGGGTTCGATGAGCAGTGCCAGCCGGTCTTCAAAATCCATTCGCATGTTGGCGCTGATGGTGTAAAAAAGCACGCGTGGATTGTCGGTTTCTTCCAAAAATGCGATGGCCTCATCGGGGAGTTGGGGCATAAAGCGGACAATTTCGCGCGCCAGCTCGGTGATGCGGCGGGTGAGCGCTTCAATCTCCAACTCGTATTCTTCGGTATCTTCCGTTTCATCCGGTGTGATGCGAATTTTGGCTTTGAGATACGGGTCGGTCTGTGTCCATTCGTCAATGGTAAACCGTTCCAATCCCTGCACAATTATCTGCATCGAACCGTCTTTACTGCGGATGCGGCGATGAATTTTGGCAATGACCCCCACCGGGTGAATTTCGTCGGGGGTAGGATTTTCTTTTTCCGGCACTTTCGATACAGCCAGCCCGATGACTTCTTCATTTGCCAGGGCATCATCCACCAGTTGGATGGAGCGTTCCAGCCCGATAACCAGTGGCATTATGATAAACGGCAATCCCACCGTGCCGCGCAACGGCAGGATTGATAATTCTTCCGGGAATTTATTTTCTGTAATCTGAGTTTCATCGGTAATATTAGACCAACTGAACATAGGCAACTCCTATCAATGAGATGTTGGTAAACGGACGAATGTCTAGTTTACCATTGGGTAGTATAGCGGGTCAATGTTAGATTCGTGTTAGAGTTTGCTAAACGCTCTGTTAGTGTGCAGGTTTTTCAGTTTGATGATTTTTTGCTATACTATCTCGTGCGTAAAAACATAAAAACATTCAAAGGAGCTGATAGAATGAACTATCGTCGGTTAGGTAGAGCCGGATTGAAAGTTAGCGAACTCTCGCTGGGATTTTGGGTGACGTATGGCAATCAGGTTGGGCTGGATGTCGCCAAAGCATGTGTTGAAGCCGCGCTGGAGCACGGCGTCAACTATTTTGATAACGCCGATATTTACGGCAAATCCGAAGCGGAAAAGGTGATGGGCGCCATCATAAAAGACCTCGACCGCTCGAAATTGGTGCTATCGAGCAAAGTGTATTTTCCGATGAGCGATGACCCCAATGACCGCGGATTATCGCGGAAGCACATTATGGAATCGGTACACAAAACGCTGAAACGGCTGGGCACAGACTATCTGGATATGTATTTTTGCCACCGGTACGATTATGAATCGCCGCTGGATGAAACCGTGCGCGCGATGAGTGATTTGGTTCAGCAGGGGAAAGTGTTGTATTGGGGTGTATCGGAATGGCGGGCGGCGCAGATAACCAACGCCTACCGCATCGCCGAAAAATGGGGATTGTATCCACCGCAAGTGGAACAACCACAATACAATATGTTCCATCGCCACCGGGTTGAAAATGAACTCGCGCCGAATGTGGACGATTTAGGGTATGGCTTGGTGGTTTGGAGCCCACTGGCATCGGGGATTTTGACTGGGAAATACAATGATGGCATCCCGGCGGGCAGCCGAATGAGCATGGAAAGTATGAGCTGGCTGCAGAAATACCTGACGCCGGATAAAGTTGAAAAAACCCGAAAATTATCGGCGCTCGCCAGCGATTTGGGTTGCACGATGGCGCAACTGGCTATCGCCTGGCTTTTGCGAACGCCGCAGGTAACCAGCGTCATCACCGGCGCCAGCCGGCCGGAGCAGGTTCACGAAAATATGAAGGCGCTGGATGTGCTGCCCAAATTGACACCTGATGTGCTGGAACAGATAGAAGAAATTTTGCAAAACGACCCGAATGCAGGCGGGTTTATATAGGCGATTGCACGCCGTGAAATCACTCAGGTATGGTGACGGTGATAGAACGACAAATTGACAACAACTCTGCTGTATGATACACTTTGCTTGCCCTTACGGGCAACAATACAGGCTGGTTATACGTGGCGAGAGAGACTCGATGCCGAGCGCCGAAGGGGCAAATTGGCAGTTATTCCCGTTAGCTGTCAGTGACACTCTCAGGCAAAAGTATCGTCGCGTTACGGCAACTCTGGAGAGTTCTGCGCAGTGCAGCAGACACCGACGGGGCAACTTTCATCCTTTGCGGATGGGGTGAATCTCTCAGGTACAGGACAGGGTCAACGGGCGTTCTATCAGGACGCTCGTTTTTTTGTTGTGTTGGAGTATTCGAATTGCACTCAAAGGAGAGAAAGTATGTCAGACGAAACGCTAAAACGAACCAATTTGTACGAATGGCACGTGGCGCACGGCGGGCGAATGGTTCCATTTGCCGGTTGGGAAATGCCCGTGCAATACCCCACCGGCCCCACCGAAGAACATCATGCCACCCGCAACGCCGCCGGGCTGTTCGATATTGACCATATGGCGCAATTTTCCGTCAGCGGCGCAGATGCCGAAGCTTATCTGAACCACGTCAGCACGTGGGACACCACCCTGATGCAGGTAAACGATGCCCATTACGCGCTGCTCTGTTACGATGACGGCACAATTGTGGACGACATCTATCTGTATCGTCTGCCGAACCGCTGGTTTGTGGCGCTGAACGCCTCCAACCGCGAAAAAGACCTGAAATGGATGCAATCGCATACCGACGGTTTCGATGTGACCGTCACCGATGTTTCTGATGAAACCTATATGATGGCGCTGCAAGGCCCCAAAGCGATTGAAATCCTGCAGAAAGTGACCGAAGTCTCCATGGAAGGCGTTCCCCGGTTCACCGTTGCCGAAGGAGAAGTGGCAGGCATTCCGACGCTCATCAGCCGCACGGGCTACACCGGCGAAGACGGTGTGGAACTCTTTTTCGATGCCAGCCGCGCGCTGGAAATGTGGGAAACCCTGCTGAAAGTCGGCGAACCGCTGGGGCTGAAACCGGTCGGGTTGGCGGCGCGAGATAGCCTGCGCTTTGAGCCGAGTTTCCCGCTGTACGGGCACGAAATTTCCGCCGAAGTGACCCCCATTGAAGCGCGGCTCGGTTGGGCGCTGAAACTGAACAAACCGTTCATCGGGCGCGATGCCATCCTGAAAGTGAAGTTGGAAGGCCCCAAAAAACTGCTGGTCGGGTTCGAAATGGTTGATAAAGGCGTGCCGCGCGAACACTATCCGGTTGCCGTCAACGGCGAAATCGTCGGCGAGGTGGTGACCGGCATCTTCGCCCCCACTGCGGGCAAATTCGCCGGGCATGCATACGTCCCCGCGAAATTCGCCAAAGTTGGTACCAAAATCCAAATTGAAATTCGCGGCAAACTGAAAGAAGCGGTCATCATCCGCCGCCCGTTCTACCGACCGGCGTATAAATGAGATTGGAAATTGGTGATTGGCGATTTGTGAAACGTGATGCGTGAAACGTGACTTTGGACTTGAAACTTGAGACTTGAGACTTGAAACCAAAAACCTGAAACCAAAAACCTGAAACAAAAAAGGAGAAACAAAAATGAACGTTGACCAAAATGCAAAGTATATGGAATCGCACGAATGGGCGCGCAAAGACGGCGATTTGATTGTGGTGGGCATTTCTGACCACGCACAGGACAGCCTGAGCGATATTGTGTATGTGGAACTCCCCGCCGTGGGCGATACCGTCACCAAAGGCGATGTTTTCGGAGTAGTGGAATCGGTTAAAGCCGCCAGCGACCTGTATGCCCCGATGTCCGGCGAAGTGGTGGAAGTGAATGAGTCGCTGGAAGATACCCCGGAAGTTATCAACAGCGACCCCTTCGGCGCGGGCTGGATGATTAAAATTGCCCCCAGCAATCCCGCCGAATGGGATGAACTGCTCACCCCGGATGCGTATGCCGCCGCGAACGCATAGGAGCGACCGATGAAATTTATACCGAATACTGAACCCGAACGGGCGGAAATGCTGGACGCCATCGGCGTGAAAAGCGTTGCCGACCTGTTTGAAGTCGTGCCGGAATCGGTGCGATTTCCCAAACTGAACCTGCCCGAACCGCTGTCGGAAATGGAAATTATGGCGGAACTGACCGCGATGAGCGACAGAAACGCCGATACCTTCCATTACAGCGCGTTCATCGGTGCGGGAGCGTACAACCATTTCCAGCCGAGCATCGTTGGGCAGATGATCAGCCGCAATGAATTTTACACGGCGTACACCCCATATCAGCCCGAAGTGAGCCAAGGCACACTGCAAGCCATTTTTGAATACCAAACGATGGTTTCGGATTTGCTGGCGATGGATGTGGTGAACGCCAGCCATTACGACGGCGCAACCGCGCTCGCCGAAGCGGCAATTATGGCGTATCAAGTTTCGCGCGGTAAACGGAAAAAGGTACTGGTACTGCCCAGTGTCAAACCGAATTACCGCAAAGTTATGCGCACATACACGCAGGGACTGCCCGTCGAAATTACGGGCGATGAAAACCCCAACACCGACCTTGCTGCACTGACAGCGATGCTCGACAGCGACACCGCTTGTCTGGTGGTGCAATCGCCGAACTTCTTCGGCGAGTTGGAAGATTTGCGCGGTCTGGCTGACACCGTCCACGCCGCCGGTGCGCTGTTGGTGGTTCACACCGACCCGCACGCGCTGGGGCTGTTTACCCCGCCCGGCGAATATGGCGCGGATATCGTCACCGCCGAAGGGCACGCGCTGGGCAACTCGCTCAATTACGGGGGTCCGTACCTCGGCATTTTTGCCACCACTCAAAAACTCGTCCGCAAAATGCCCGGTCGAGTGGTGGGGCAAACGGTGGACACCAACGGCAAACGCGGGTTTGTGTTGACGCTCTCCACCCGCGAGCAGCACATTCGCCGTGAAAAAGCCACCAGCAATATCTGCTCGAATCAGGGGCTGAACGCGCTTGCCGCCGCCGTCTATCTGGCAACGATGGGCAAGCACGGGATGCGCCGCGTCGCCGAGTTGAGTTATCACAAAGCGCATTATGCCGCCGCCGAAATCGACAAACTGCCCGGCTATCAATTGCTGACCACCAAACCGTTCTTTAAAGAATTTGTCATCCAATGCCCCAAACCGGTTGCGGAAATCAACACCGCACTGCTGGCGAAAAACATCATCGGCGGCTACGATTTGTCGCAGCGATACCCCGAGCGCGCCAACCAAATGCTGGTCGCCGTCACCGAAATGAACACCCGCCGGCAAATTGACGAATTTGTGGCTGCGCTGAAGGAGGTGGCATAATGTTGTACGAACCGCTATTGTTTGAAATTTCAAAACCCGGGCGCGTGGGCGTCGCCCTGCCCGATTTGGATGTGCCGGAATCGCCGCTGCCCACCGAATTTTTGCGCACGGAAGAGCCGAATCTGCCCGAATTGAGCGAGTTGGATGTGGCGCGCCATTTCGTCCGCCTCAGCCAGAAAAACTATTCGGTGGACAGCGTTTTCTACCCGCTCGGCTCATGCACGATGAAATACAATCCGAAAGTGAACGAAGCCGCCGCCGCCAAACCGAAATTTACCGCCACCCACCCGCTGCAGCCGGAAGAAACGGTGCAGGGCAATTTGCAATTGATGTTTGAATTGCAGGAAATGCTGAAAGAGATTTCCGGGTTCGATGGCGTATCGCTGCAACCGGCTGCCGGTGCGCACGGCGAATTTTCCGGCGTGCTGACGATGCGCGCCTACCATCTCTCGCGCGGCGACACCAAACGCACCAAAATGCTCATCCCCGATTCGGCGCACGGCACAAACCCCGCCAGTTCTGCGATGAGCGGGTTCACCGTGCAGGAAATTCCCAGCGATGACCGCGGCAATATCGACCTCGACGCGCTGAAAGCCGCTTGCGATGATACCGTCGTCGGGTTGATGATTACCAACCCCAACACGCTCGGTATGTTTGAAGAGCACGTCGAAGAGGTTGTAAAAACCGTCCACGATTGCGGCGGGTTGGTCTATGGCGATGGCGCGAATCTCAACGCGCTGATGGGCATCGTTCGCCCCGGCGATTTGGGTTTCGACGTGATGCACTTCAATTTGCACAAAACCTTCTCCACCCCGCACGGCGGCGGCGGCCCCGGTTCGGGCCCCATCGGCGTCAGCGAAGCCCTCGCGCCGTTTATGCCCGGCCCCATCGTGGCAAAAGATGGCGAAATGTACAAACTGGTCACGCCGGAACACTCTGTCGGGTCTGTAAAAGCATTTTACGGCAATTTCGGTGTGATGGTGCGGGCATACACCTACATTCGGATGATGGGCGCGGATGGTCTGCGCGCGGTTTCGGAAAATGCCGTGCTGAACGCCAATTATATGCGCGTCAAATTGCAAGACGCATACCACGTGCCGTTCAACCGCATTTGCATGCACGAATTTGTGGCGGAAGGCGACATCATCGAAGGCATTCACACGATGGACATCGCCAAACGGCTGATTGATTATGGCTACCACCCGCCCACGGTTTACTTCCCGCTGATTGTACACGAAGCGCTGATGATTGAACCGACCGAAACCGAATCGAAAGAGACGATGGACGGCTTTATTGACGCGCTGCATAAAATTGCGGAAGAAGCGAAAACCAACCCCGACTTGCTCCACAGCGCACCCCACACCACCGAACTCGGGCGGTTGGATGAAGTCCAGGCCGCACGGCATCCCGTGCTGAAGTATCTGGGTTGATTGGCGATTTGAAGTTGGAGATTGGTTAGTTTTTTCAATAACCAATCTCCAATAACCAATCTCCGGTACACCAAACACATTATGACGGAAACCCCATTACCCCCCGCCGAATGGCGATTGCTCATCACCCCGCCCGCCGATGGCGCGACCAATATGGCAATTGATGAAGCCGTGATGCACGCGCTGTCGGAAGGGCGCGGGCAGCCCACCCTGCGTTTTTATCGCTGGGAACCGCCCTGTCTGTCCCTGGGGTACAATCAGCATTTCACTGATGTGGATATGGCCGCCTGCGAGCGGTTGGGATACACTTGGGTGCGCCGTCCCACCGGCGGGCGCGCCATTTTGCACACTGATGAACTGACATACAGTGTCATCACCACTCAAACCGACCCCCGCGTCGCCGGCGGGGTGGTCGAAAGTTACCGCCGGTTGAGCGCGGGGTTGTTGGCGGGCTTGCAGAAACTCGGCGCGGTGGCGGTGCAGGCGAAAGGCGATATGCCGAAAAATCCGCAGCAGGGCGCGGCGTGTTTCGATACCCCGTCCCATTATGAAGTGACCCTGAACGGGAAGAAACTGGTCGGCAGCGCACAGGTGCGGCGCAAAAAAATGGTGCTGCAGCACGGCACGCTTCCCCTGCGCGGCGACATCACCCGCATTTTCGATGTGCTGGCGGTATCGGTGGCAGAAAAAACCGCGCTCGCCCGCGAATTGCTGGCTCGAGCCACCACGCTCGCACGGGAAATGGGGCGCGATGTGTCGTTCGATAAAGCCGCTTCGGCGATGGCGCACGGGTTTTCCATCGCGCTGAATGTGCGGCTGACCCCCGCGCCGCTATCGGCGTATGAGCAGGAATTGGCGGAATACTATCGCGCCGAAAGATATACCACCGCCGACTGGAATCGGCGGGTGTGACAATGGTTATCGGCATTTTGACGCTGGAATTGAATATCCCCGCCGCACATTCGCTGAAAGAAAAGCGGCAAGTCATCAAAAGCGTACAGGCGCGGTTGCGCCGCGAATTCAATATCAGCATTGCCGAAGTTGACCGCCACGATAGCCACCAAACGGCGGTACTCGGTGTGGCGTGCGTCAGTTCGGATGAAAAATACGCCCACGGCTTGCTGATGCGGGTGGTCGAATGGGTGGAGAAAACTCGTCTCGATTGCACACTGGCCGATTTTCAAATTGAGATGGTGCGCTGATGGCATGTGGGTGAGCAGGTGAGAACTGTCATTGCGAGCCGGAGGCGAAGCAATCTCTTGCCGAAAATACCGGAGATTGCTTCAGCCCTGCGGGCTTCGCAATGACCTTGGATAGTCACAAACTTTGAACTTTGAACCTTAAACTGGTAACCAGAAGGAGTCACCGATGCCGGACCGAGAACTTTTGCGACAATTATCGAAAGAGGAATTGATTGACCTGCTGGAGGATGCCGCCAAAAACTGGCTGGCTCACGATGGATTGTGGTTTCAGGCGGTAGAGCGGCACGACGGCATCAATAAAGCCATCGAATTGGATATTGAGGCGTGGGAGCGGTTTACCGTCATTGAAGCGAAACGCATCATGAAACGGCTGGGAATGGAACCGGGCGGCGGCATCCCCGCGCTGAAAAAAGCGTTGCAATTTCGACTGTACGCCCGATTGAATGAGCAATCAATGGAGCAGCCCGACGAAAACACGCTCATTTTCAAAATGGTGGACTGCCGTGTGCAGTCGGCGCGCCACCGCAAAGGGATGACCGCGTTTCCGTGCAAGCCGGTCGGGGTAGTGGAATATACCGGCTTCGCCAAAACTATCGACCCGCGCATCCGCACCCGTGCTATCGCCGCCCCGCCCGATGAATACAACGGCGAATTTTGGTGCGGTTGGGAATTCACGCTGGAAGATGGCGATTGATTGGATATTGGATATTGGAGATTAAAAACTTCCAATCTCCAATCAACCAATAACCAATCTCCGACCGCCACCCATCACCCGATTTTCACTTCATATCGAATGGTATATTGTCCCAGCACGCGCTCAATTTCCGTTTTGAGCGCGGTTGTGTCTGCGCCCGCTTCCGGCTGCACCGTGATGTGTGCCAGCGTGCCGTGAATTTTGTCGGGAGTCACATCCACTTTCACGGATGCCACGCCGTCAATTTCGCTCACTGCCTGCCGGTACACGTCTGCCACTTCGCGGCGCGCCAAATCGGGTTTGAAGATTTTCCCCACGGCCGTTTGCGGAATGGTATCCACAATGTGGATGGCTTTTGGCACGGCGGCACGCTCGCCGATATTTTCTTTGGCGTATGCCAGCAATTCTTCTTCCGTCGCCGTTTGCCCTTCGGCGAGTTGCACGTATGCTACCGGCAATTCCCCGGCGTGCGCATCGGGGCGACCGACCGCCGCCGCCAGTGCCACCGCCGGATGCCGATGCAGCGGGTCTTCAATCAATTTTGGGTCGATATTATGCCCGCCGCGAATGATGAGTTCCTTTCGCCGCCCGGTGAGCCAGAAATAGCCCTCGGCATCCATTCTGCCCAAATCACCCGTGTTGAGCCACGGTTCGCCGCCGTCGCCGCAGTCAATCCAAATGCCTTCGTTGTCCCGCTCGTTTTTGTAACCGGAAAAAACATTACCGCCGC
>JANTHQ010000004.1 GCA_024762375.1 Anaerolineaceae bacterium | reverse complement strand
TAAAATAGAAATGATGGGTGCGCTGCCGTAATTTTTGTGAACTGTCAAAAATGGTTATAATGAAAGCACCAAACTGGGATGAATGTTTATGGATATCGCCGCGCTGGCCACAGAAATAGCACGAACGCTGGAAGCCTATACAAACGGTAACTACAGTTACCGCCCGCAGTTTACCACCGAAGCCGATTGGGCTGAGACGCTTTCGGTGCGCTTTGCCGAGTTGGCGCAACAACTGGAAGCGCAATCGCACGCAGCAGAAACAATGCGGTCTGAAAGTGAGGCACTGTTTGAGCAGACAAAAGAAAGCATTGCCGAAGCGAAAGTTTTGCATTTGGCGGCGCGTTCACTGGAGACGTTTGACAATCTGCCCAAAATGTTGGAAAAAATTGTGGACAATGTGGCAACCGCACTGCCCGCCGACACCGTCATGCTGGTTACGGTGGCTGACGATGAGATTCGGCACGTGGTGGCCGGCGGCAGCGGTGGTATCAGCACCGATATCTCACTGGAAGATTTTCGTGCCGGGTTGAGCGGTTGGGCATTGCGAGAGATGAAACCCGTTCTCTCTCCCAAAAACAAACCGGAACCCCGAGAAAGTGTTAAAGTTCATCAGCGCCGTGCCGATAATAATATTGGTGCGGTGGCGGTTGTGCCGGTACACATCGGCGACCAGGCATTGGGCACATTGACCGCGCTGAACAAACTAGACCAGCGCGACTTTTCGGAACGTGATATCAAATTGATGAGCGCGATGGCAAACCATGTCGCGACGGCTATCGCCAACGCGCAATTGTATCAGCAGTCTCGGCAGGAATTGCATCAACGCAAAAAAATTGAGAAAGCGTTGTTAAAAGAGCGAGATTTGTTGCAAGCGTTGATGGAAAGTGTGCCCGATTATATCTATTTTAAAGATGCCCGGGCGCATTATGTGCGCTGCAATGTCGCACTGGCGACTGACTTGCTCGGGATGGCATCGCCGCAGGACGTCATCGGCAAAACCGATTTTGACTTTTTCCCCGAACCGGTGGCGCAGGCACGATATGATGCCGACCGTGAGATTCTGTCATCCGGCACGTCTGTGATGGCGCAAGAAGTGGAAATTTCCACCCCGGACGGCAAAACCCGTTGGCTATCGGAGCACAAAATTCCGCGCCGAAATTCTGCCGGAAAAATCATCGGCTTGGTGGGTATTGCCCGCGATATTACCCCGTTAAAAGAGGCCGCATCCGGATTGATGCATCGCAGCAGCGATTTAAATGCGTTGCCATTGCCGGAACAACTGCGAATTTTCGCCGATGTGGCCGAAAAAAGCGCGAACACCATCGTCATCACCGACACCAACGGCATCATTCAATATGCCAACGCAAAATTCGCCGAAACTACCGGCTACACAGTCGCCGAAGCATTAGGGCAGCACACCCGCATTCTAAAATCGGGAGAAATGCCGCAGGAAAAATACGCCGAGTTGTGGAAAACGATTTCGTCGGGACGCACATGGCAGGGCGAGTTCCATAACAAACGCAAAGATGGCAGTTTATATTGGGAAATGGCCTATATCAGTCCCATTATGAACGATGCCGGGGAAATCACCCACTATCTGGCCGTAAAAGAAGAGATTACCCGCCGCAAAGTTGCCGAAATGAATTTGGCACGGCGCGAAACGGAAGTGACGGCGCTGGAAACACTGGTACACGTGAGTTCCGAAATTTCTCGCGTGCTGGATACCGGCGAGCTGTTACAGCGAGCGGTCGATTTAACAAAAGAGGCTTTCTCTCTATACCACGCGCACGTTTATGTCCGAGAAGGGCAGTTGCTGAAACTGGTGGCCGGTGCGGGTAAAGTCGGGCGGCAGATGGTTGCAGAGGGGTGGCACATTCCCGCAGATAACCTGCTTTCGGTGGTGGCGCGGGTGGCACGGTCGGCAGAGCCGATTGTGCTGAATAAAGTCCATCGCGGCACCGACTTCTTGCAGAACCCGCTTTTGCCGCGCACCCGTGCCGAGTTGGCCGTACCGTTGGTGATTGGTGACGATGTGCTGGGTGTGCTCGATGTTCAGGCCGACACAGCCGATTTCTTTTCTGAAGATGACGTGCGAATTTACGCCACATTGGGCGCGCAGGTGGCCGTCGCGCTGCAAAACACCCGGCTGTACACCCAGATTGAATCGGCATTGGTAGAAACGGATACGCTGTACAATGTCAGCCGCGCGCTGAATACCATTGCCGATTTGCCGCAACTGCTGCAAACCGTCACCGAAATGGTGGCCGAAGCGTTATCGGCCACGTGGACATCGGTCATTACGGTGGATATGCTGGCCGGACGCATTGAGCAGAAGGTGGCGTATGGCGAAAATGCGGATGATATTCTGCCCGATACATTCGATGATTTGATGGCGGGGTTGGGGGGCTGGTCGCTTTCTCAGGCTCAACCGGTGCTCTCGCCCAAAGGCGCGCCCGATTCTCGCGAAAACTTGGAGCAGCAGCAGCGCCGCTTGCGAATGGGGATTGGGGCGGTGGCTGTCGTCCCACTGCGCTACCACAACAAATCACTGGGGGTTCTCAGTGCCGTTAACGCACTGCACGCCCGCGACTTTTCCGAGCAGGATATCAACCTGCTGACCGCTATCGGTAACCAGGTGGCGGCGGCAATCGAAAACCGAAATTTGCTGGAACACAGCCAAAAACGAGCGCAACAAGAACAATCCTTGCGCGAAGTTACCGAAAAACTGCGTGCCGCACCGAATCTCGACCTGCTATTGCAAACCGCAGCAGAGGAACTCGGAAAACGACTCGGCGCACGACACACGGTACTCGAATTGGGTGTTGACCATCCCACCGATAAAACACCCGCTGACGGGGAAACTTATGATTAAACGTTTTTTCAGCCGGATACTCCGTGGCCCCGCACACGACCCCGACCGGGTGCCACAACCCCCGAGCATACCGCATGTCGTCATCTACACGCTGGTTGGCGTGGGTTTGGGCATGCTATTCCCCATTTTTTCGATGGTATATTTGCTTGTCATCCGGCTATTGCCCATTTCAATAAACGGGATGATTGCCTTGCAACAGCAGGAACCGTTGCTGTGGGTGATTGATACTGCGCCGCTATTTTTGGGCGCGTATGCCTTTGTGCTCGGTTTGCGCGAAGACCGGTTGCATCACATGTACATCAACCTGCTGGCCGAACGAGAAAACGTTGCCGAATTGCAAAAACTGACACAGCAACTCGAACGGCGCACCAACCAACTCAAGGCCATCACCCAACTGGCCGAGCGATTTTCGGTGCGGCAGGATTTACACGACCTGCTGAAAATTATGCTGGAGCATATGCGCGCGAATTTCGGATATTACCATGCCCATATGTACCTGCTCAACCCCGACACGGATGAACTGGTTGTTGCCGAGGGAACCGGCACTGCGGGCGAAAAACTCAAAGCGCAGCGGCACGCCATTCCGCGCACCGCCGAAACCAGTTTGGTGGCGCGTGCGGCTCGCCGCAACGAAGTTGTGTGGGTTGATAACGTTCGCGAGGCGACTGACTGGTTGCCCAACCCCCTTTTGCCGCACACCTATGCCGAAATGGCGGTGCCGGTAACCATCGATGATACCGTCGTTGGCGTGCTCGACGTGCAGGAAAGCCGTATCAGCGCGTTTGACGAGGGTGATGCCAGCATGCTGACAACTGTTGCCGCACAAATTGCCACGGCCATTCGGAACATCCGTACTTTTGAACAGGTTGATGCCGCATTGGCCGAAGCGCGAGCCGTTCAGGAACAATACCGGCAGCAGGCATGGGACAGAAACCGCATTGCCCGTCGCCATCGGGGGCGAGCAATCTTCAGCCGGGCCGGAACCGAAACACCCACAGAGGACACACTGCGGCACGCCCGGCAACAGGCTCTGACGCAAGAAAATCCGGTGGTGGTTACGGTTCCCGGCGACGATACACTGGAACGGGCGCTGGTTGCGCCCATCAAACTGGGCACGGTTCCCATCGGCGATGTTCAACTTTTTGGCCGCGATAGCAGCACCCCCTGGACAGATGATGAGTTGCGATTTATAGAATCGGTGGTGTACCAAGTGGCACAAGCCGCCGAGAACCTGCGTCTATTTGAAGAAACACAAGAGCGCGCCAGCCGCGAGCGATTAATTGCCGAAATTGGCGATAAAATGCGTCGCGCGCCCAGCATCGAATCGTTAATGCAGGTGACGGTATCAGAATTGGAACGGGTAATCGGTGGTGCACGGACGTTTGTAAAACTGGGAACAGCCGAAAATCTGCAGCATGCTGAACATACGCCTGCCATCGCGCCGCCCGACATCCCCGACGATGGTCGGGCAAACGGCACACCACCGGCAGAGGGGAAGGAGTAGCGTTGTGACCCAAGTCATTGCCATCAACAACCATAAAGGCGGCGTGGCCAAAACCACCACCTGCCTGTCGCTGGGAGGCGCACTGGCAGAAATGGGATACACCGTGCTGATGATTGACCTCGACCCGCAAGCACACCTGTCGCTGTCACTTGGCGTCAACCCGGCGCAATTGCATCGCCATGTCGGCGATTCACTGTTGCGAAAAAACTCACTGGTCAGCGTCAGCCGCGAAAGTACCGTGCTCGGACTGGATATCGCCCCGGCCACCCCCCGGCTGGCAACGGTTGAAAAACTTCTGTACGGGCAAGAAGGCTATGAATTTAACCTGAAACAGCGCATCGCCGCTCTAGACGATGGCATGTACGATTTTGTGTTGATTGACAGCCCGCCATCAATGGGGCCGCTGACGCTCAATGCGCTCACGGCGGCAGATTTGCTCATCATCCCCGTACAGGCGGAATATTACGCCTCACTCTCGTTGAAACAACTGGGCAATTTGGCAAAATTGGTGCAGCAGCGAACGAACCCCGACCTGACATATCGGGTGCTGGTAACCATGTACGACCGGCGCAACAAAATTTGCCGTGTCATTTTGAACCAACTGCAAACCGAAATCAAGCCGATGCTTTTTGAGACTATCATCGAAGTGGACACCAAACTCCGAGAGAGCCCGGCTTTCAACAAACCGATTACCACCTATGCGCCGAAAACGCGCAGCGCCGAGCAATACCGCGCGCTGGCAAAGGAGCTTATCCAGCAAAATGGCAGACAGTAACCTGAACGACCAATTTGACGGGCTATTTTCCGGGTTTGGCAACCTTTTCGAGCCGGATGCGGAAACAGAAACCCCGCTTGCGCCGTCACCGTTGCCCCCGGCAACGGTTTCTGGGCCTGCCCCGATATCGCCGGTGGCACTGGAAACGGTTGCTGCCATCAGCGATTTGACCGCCACGGTTTTCGACCCGGATGATTTGCTGGAAGAAGTTGCGCTGCTCATTCGCAGCAATTTCAATTTAGCCGCGGTGGGCATCTACTTTTTGAATAAAGATACCGCTAAACCGGCATTTGTGCTGTCTGCGATGGCCGGCATGACAGACGATGAGCGCGAGGCTCGGCGCAAAATTCCGGTTGACCATCCCCATAATTTGGTGGCGCGTGTGGCTCGTGACCATGCCGGGCAAATTTCTGATGCTGGTGAATATGCCGAATTGGCCGTGCCGATGACCATTGTTGACCACGTTATCGGCGTTTTAAGCGTGCAGGTCGCCCCACCGGAAATGCTTGCCGATGATTTGCTGCCGGTATTCAACGCCATCGCCGCGCAAATTGTGGTGGCATCGCAAAATATCCGTTTGCTGCGGAGCAGCGAAGATCAGTCTCGCCGCCTGATTTTGCTGAATGAAATGGGCACGGCGCTGAACATGACGGTTACGCTCGACCAGGCGATGCGCGTGGCGGCGAAATATATCGGGCGTATTGTGCATTCAATCCGCGCAGAAATTGCACTGCTGCAGCCGAATCAAGATGCTTGGGTTGAACGGCATACGTTCGATGGTGAAACGGGCGAACTGCTGTCGAAAACGACGGTTCCGCTGGTGGGAACCTTGCTGGAATCAACCATCAAACAGCAAACACTGGTGGGCATTCCATATTTAACCAACAGTAAATATGTCGATTGCCGCCAACTTGCCGCCGAAGGTTTTTTGTCCACAATGGCCGTGCCGCTGGCGTTGGGCCAGCAGGTTATCGGCGTGTTGACCGTGAGCAGCAAAACGGTCAACGCATATGATATCCGCGATGAGGAAATGATTCTGCACATTTCATCATTTTTGGCATCAACCATCCATAACCGCCGGTTATTTAATCAAATCCAAACGGCATTCACCGAAGCGGAAATTTTGTATGAAACCAGTGCCGATATCAACATTGCCCAGTCGTATGATGAAATTTTAGAGGCGGTGTATCGTTACACCCGTTTGGGCGAAGACCCGATTGATGTCGGCCTGTTCTTTTTTGACCAACCCAAATCGCCGAACCAAACCCCCAACTGGGTTTTGAATGTGTCGGCCATTACCGAACCGGTTGATGTACACATCCAACCGCGATTGCAATATTCGCTGTTTGCGTCGCTGGTGGATGCACTGGACCCGGAACACACGCTGGTGCTGGAGAGAGTGCCGCGCAATGCGCGCTTGCATCCCATGCTGCGCGGATATTTCGGCGGACAGTTGGGTGCATCGACACTGCTGGTGGTGCCGCTGGTGGTTGGCGGGCGGGTGGTGGGATTCATCACCGGCAGTTATGCGCAATCGCTGGCGCTGTCTGATGCAGAAGAACGCCGGTTGATGTCGCTGGCGGGGCAGGCGGCGGTGGCCACTCAAAACCTCTACACCCTGCATCTCACCGAACAGCAAACCCGCGAGTTGGCATCGGTGAACAAAGTGCTGCGAGAGGTTTCGCGGCAGTTGGATATGGAACATGTGCTGGAAACGGTCTATCAGGAAGTGCGGCGTATCGTTCCGCTAGAGGCTTTTTACGTGGCGCTGTACGACCGCGGCACGGAAATGGTCAGTTTCCCGTTGGTGTATGATGGCGGCAGCATGCGTGAATTGCCGGATGTTCCTGCCGCAGAACACAGTCATATTCGGCAAGTGTTGGAATCGGGTGAGCCGTTGCTCATCTCTCGCACGCCGGACGAAGTGGCGGATATCGCCCTGCGCCGCACCGATGCCAACCCGGAAAAAGGCGACCCGGCCGCCACCCTGCTATTCGTGCCTTTAATGCTCGGCGACCGCATTATGGGGGTAATGTCGGTTCAGAGCTATCAATACAACGCCTACACCGAGCGCGATGTGGTGCTGATGAATAGCATGGCCAACCATTTGGCCGTCGCCATCCAAAACGCCCGATTGTATCGGCAAGCGCAGGCACGTGCCCGTCGAGAGACCATCTTACGAGAAGTAACCACCCAAATTCGCAGCGCCGCCGATGTGGACTCGGTGATGCGCATTTCTGCAGAGCAACTTAGCCGTGTGCTGGGGCGTCGCGCTTTTATACAGTTGCGCGATGAACGATTGCACCCGGACGCCAACGGCTAAAGGACTGTGCTATGATGATGGATGACCCAAATTTGTACGAATTTCTATTTGAAACTGCCAGCGAAGGTATGATTCTGCTGCGCGATGGCCAGTGCGTGCACGTCAACGCCGCCGCACTGAATTTGCTGGGGGTCGATAGAAATGCGTGCGTGGGCAAACTATTTTCCGATTTCCTGCCCCGCTTCCAGCCCGAAGGCGGCGAATCTGCGGCGATTCTGATAGAGCATGAAACCAAAGCAATGGCCGGACAGCCTCAAACCTTCGATTTCGTGCTGCAAACGGTCGCCGAAACCCCTGTTTTTGTGCGACTCAATCTGCGGGCTGTGGAAATCGATGGGGCTACTTTTTTGCGGGTATCGCTGCGAGATGTGCGGCGCGAACATTTGCAGGCCGAAGCACTCGTCAGTGCCGAAACCGAGTGGCAGGAACGCCGCCGCCGCCAAGTACAGCTGGTCACACAGGTTAATCAGGCCATCGCTACCGCCGGAAGCCTGAATGAACTTTACCGGCGTGTGGTTACCCAAATCAAAGAACATTTTCATTATTACCATGTGCAACTGCTCCGGTTTGATGCCGAATTGGATGCGGCCGTGCTGGTTGCCGGATACGGCGATATCGGTGCGGCCATGATGGCTGAAGAGCATCAAATGCCGGTGGGCAAAGGTTTGATTGGTTTGGCGGCGCAGCTCAAACAATCGGTGTTGCGACCGGATATCACCGGCGACCCCGATTGGCGGCCAAATCCACATCTGCCGGAAACTGCGGGCGAACTGGTTATCCCCATCAAACTGGGCGATACCGTGCTGGCATTACTCGATGTTCAAAGTGATATTCCCGGCTTGCTGGACGCGGATGACCAAATTATTTTGGAAGAAGTTTGCGGGCAGGTAGCCATTGCTTTGGAAAGTACCCTGCTTCGGCAGGAGATGGAAACCCGTTTGCGCGAGTTGGGTACGTTACAGCAATTGACCACCCTTGATGGCTGGCGCGATTTTTCGGCGCGGCAGCAGAAACCCGCCGCAGGTTATCAATTCCAGCAGGGCGCTGTGGAACCGCTGCCGTTTGATGATGACCCGCTGGCCGATGCCGCAGTCATCAGCCAGCCGATGGACATCCATGGCGCACGTATCGGGCAAGTTGGCGTGTACGATGACCCGGACCAGCCGCTTTCTGCGGAAGATGAAGCATTGCTGGCGGATATTGCCACCCAAATTACCGAAGCGCTGGAACGGGCCCGGTTGTTTGAGCAAACGCGGCGACAGGCCGCCGAACTGCGGGCATCACTGTTTGAAACCGAAACACTGTATCGCGCTAGCCGGGCAATCGGCGCGGCGAGCAATATTGAAGATGTCGCACTCGGTGCTGCACAAATTGCCGTTTCTCTGAATATGGCACAGTGCGCCATAACCCTGTTTACCGCCACCGACGACAGCGGCCTGCCCAGCCACGGCGATGTTCATGCCGTGCAAGTGGCGCGCGATGAACTGCTGCTGCAGCCCAAAATGGCAAACGTTCCGGTATGGGATGCCGAAACAGTGCGCCAAACCACTGAAAACCCGCAGACAATCATTCTGTTCCGGGACGCGCTGGACGAATCAGAAGCGATGTCGGCAGCGGCGCGCGGATATCTGCGCGGGATGAAACTGCGTGGCGGGGTGGTGCTCGGCCTGCACGCCCGCGGAAAACCGCTCGGCATGCTCGGTTATTTCAGCGCAGAACCGCTCGGCGGTTTGGTGGAAAACCATGTGCGGCAAATGCGCACCATCGCCGACCAGGTGGTCATCAGTTTGGAAAATCAGCGATTGCTGGATGAAGCGCAGGCTCGCGCCACTCGCGAACAGTTGAGCCGCGAAATTGGCGCGAAACTAACCAGCAGTGTCGATGTAAATACCATTTTGAAAACCGCCGCTCGCGAACTGTCGCTGGCATTGAACACCTCTCACGGGCTGGTGAGACTCGGTGCGCCACCGGCAGAAACCGATGCCGCCGACGAAATTGATTTGCGATTGCCCGATAACTGGCGCGCGCTGGTTACCAATTCCGAACCGCAATTGTTCCGTCGGGCGGGGAATATGTTTACCACCCCCGGCGATGTTTGGCGGCAAGAAATGCGCGATGCGCTGCGCCGTCGTGCACCAACGATGGTGACGGGAGGGGCGTCGGCGCGGGTAAAATCGGCGCTGGCAGTGCCCATCGTTTTGCGCGGCCAACTTCTCGGCGCGATAGAAGTTTATGATGAAACGGAGGCGCGGCACTGGTCAGAAGATGATATTGCTCTGATGCTGAACGTTGCCGGACAAACGGCGCTGTCGTTGGATAATGCGCGGTTGTTTGTGGAAGCCCAGCAGGCGCTCGGCACGCTGGCAGAACAAGCCCGGCGGCCGGCACTGCTCAACGAAATGAGCCAGGCATTGAGCCGCATCGATACCGAAGCGAGTGTGCTCGAAGTCTCGGCGGGACATATCAAAGATATTTGGCGTGCCGATGCGGTGCATCTCTATCTGCTGAACCGCTCGACAGACCAGCTTGAATTGATGGCTTTTGCCACCGAACCGGGCGTTGATTTTTCGGCATCTGTGCCGGTAGAAAATACCCTGCTCGGTTCGGTGATAATTCAAAATCGGCAGCGCACCGGCGGTGCAAATCGGGGCGAAGGCATCCATGTTGCCATTGTTTCGCAGGCGGAAAACAGTTTGTGGGACGATGTGCAGCAGTGGAACGCCCAAGGCATCCATTCGCTGATGATTGCCCCGCTGACGGTTGGCACACAGGTCATCGGCGCATTGTGTGTCGGGGCGCGTGCCGGCGGAACATTTACGCCCGATGACGAAACGTTTTTCATCCAAATAGCGTCGCTGCTGTCGGCCACCATCGAAAATCGGCGGCTATTCAAACAGACGCAACAGGCGCTGGCCAACACCGAGCGGCTGTATGATGTCAGCCAAAGTTTGAATGCGGCCAACAACCTGCAAGATGTGTTGTCGGTTGTGCTGGGCGCATTCCCCATCACCGATATGAACCGGGCGGTAATGTTTACCCTGCGCCGCGATTTGCTCACTCGCACCGAAACACTGACGGTCATCGCCAACTGGCACAACGGGCGGGGAACGCCTCCCAGTGAAATCGGAAAACAATTTGTGCAACCGCTGGATAACTCGATGGCGACACTGGTCAGCACCGAACCGCGTTTTGTTGCCGATGCACGAACAGACAACACGCTCGATGCCCCGACGCTCGCGTGGCTCGAAGCGCAGCAAACTCGGTCGCTGGCGGTATTCCCATTGCAGGTTGGGCATCGGTATTTGGGGGCGCTGGTTCTTCAGGGTGATGTGCCGCATCCATTCAAAGCCGATGAAATTCAACCGTACAACTCCATCATTCTACAGGTGGCGACAACCGTTGAAAACCAGCGATTGCTGGAAGAAACCCGGGCGGCGCTGGCAGAAGTGGAAGCTACTCAACGGCGATATACCATCCAATCGTGGAAAGCCTATCACCAAACCCACCCGAAACTGGCATACCAAAAAGTATCCGACCCGGAAATTGACCTGCCGCCCGTGCCGGAAGAAGATATCGCCGAGGCCGTAACCCAGAAAACACCGATTGTTCGCACCGCGCCCACCGACCGAAACCCCTCGCCCGAAGTGGTATTACCGGTGTTGTGGCGCGACGAAGTGACGGGTGTGCTGGGGGTGCAGGAACGGCCGGGCCAACGGCGTGAATGGCTGCCGGAAGAAATTGCACTACTGCAAGCCATCGCTGCCGAATTTGCACAAGTGGCCGACTCGTTGCGATTGCTGGACGAAACGCAGCGGCGCGCTGCTCGCGAAGCACGCATCAACGCCATCAACGAGAAAATCCAGTCGGCTCAATCTATCGAGGAGGCATTGCGCATTGCCGTGAAAGAAGTGGGACGCAGCATGCAAGCCCCCGAAACTACTGTGCAACTTTCAGTAGAGGGGGATGATTGATATGAGTACCACCATTTGGTTGATTGTCGTTGCCGTTGCCGCATTTGCCATTGGCGCATATATTGATGTGCAATTGTTCCGGCGAGTGTCACTGCGGGCAAAATTGATTCTCACCTTTGTGCCGGTGTTGCTGCTGGCTGTCGCGGTGCTGGGTATTTTTACCGACCAGGGTGTTCGCCGGGCGCTCACGACGGCAGCCAACCAATCGCTGGTGACAGCCGCCACCGAAAGCGCCGACCGGCTCGATACCTTCTTCCTTTCATCCATTGACGCAATGCGCACCGAAGCCAAACTGCCTGATTTCGTCGCTTTGCTCGACCGAAACTATTTCCGCCCCAGTTTCGGCAATCAGGTGGATATTTTGCGCAGCCTGCAGGAAAAGGACCCCGAACACATCCTGTCATACGCCCTGCTCGACAAATCCGGGCTGAATGTTTCTGATACCGATAGCGCCAATTTTGGCCGAAATGAATCGTCGCGCGAATATTTCCGCGTGCCGCTGGTCAGCCGCCAGCCGTATATTTCGCCGCTATATTTTGAAGGCGGCGATACCCCGGTATTCTATCTCAGTACCCCGGTATTCGGTGCCGACAACACCATCGTTGGCGTTTTGCGGATAAAATACTCGGCAGCACTGCTGCAAGAATTGATGGAACGGAGCGCCAACAAAGCCGGGCCCGGTTCGTTTGCCGTGCTGTTCGATGAAAACCACATGCATCTGGCGCACGGTAATGCCGACATCGCCCCCGCCGTGAATTATAAACTGCTTGTGCCGCCCACCAATACCGACTGGCTGTCTGAAATGCAGCAGAAATTCCGGTTGCCGCCCGGCACCCCCGATGAGCTGGCGGTAAATCTGCCGGAATTGGAAACCAATCTGCGCAAATCGCTGTCGGAACCACTTTTTACCGCCACCGATATCGCCACCGGCGATAAAATCGACCAGGTGGCTGTGGTGCGTTTGCAAGCGCAGCCATGGCTGGTGGCATTTTTCCAGCCGAGAGAAGTCTTTTTGGCCCCCATCACCGGCCAGCGGCGGCAAGCCTTACTGCTGACCATCGCGGTGGGGCTAGCCGCACTGATTGCATCGGTGTGGCTGGGGCAAATCCTCACCAGCCCCATTACCCGATTGACAACCGTGGCGCAGCAAGTTGCCGAAGGGCGGCTGGATGTGCTCGCACCGGTAGAAGGCCGCGATGAAATTGCACAGCTGGCACGGGTGTTCAACGATATGACGGCGCGGTTGCGCAATCTCATCGGTTCGCTGGAAGAACAGGTTGCCGCCCGTACCAACGAGTTGACCCTTTCAATGGAAGTCGGGCAACGGGCAGCGGCCATCCGCGAAGAGAGCAAACTGCTGCCCACCATCACCGAGTTCATTCGCCAGCAATTTGATTTGTATTATGTTCAAGTGTATTACGTCGATGATTTGGGCCAAAATGTCGTGCTGCGGCAGGGAACGGGGCAGGTCGGCGAAAAATTGCGCGCTCGGCGGCACCAACTGCCCATCGGCGAAGGGTCAATCGTCGGGCGAGTCGCCGCCAGCGGACGCCCCATCGTGGTGCCCGACACCGAGTTGAGCGACATTCACAAACCCAACCCGCTTTTGCCCGCCACCCGTTCGGAATTGGCCGTGCCGCTGATGGTGGAAGGACGGGTCATCGGCGTGCTCGATATGCAGGCCGACGAACCATACACCTTTACCAAACGAAACCTGACCGTGTTCGAAGCGATGGCAACACAGTTGGCCATCGCGATTGACGGTGCGCAGCAGTGGGCTGCCGCCCAAGAAGCCCAGCAGCGCGCCGAGCGCGCTTTGCAGCGCCAAACCCGCGAAGCTTGGGCAGAAACGCTGGAAGAACGCTACCATTCTCGCGACGGTATTGGCTTCAGTTATGATTTATCCGGCATAACCCCGCTCAAAGACCGGCGCAAAGCGATTAACGGCACAAAAATGGTCACAGTGCCGCTGATAGTGCAGGACGAGCAGCTCGGCAGCCTGTCGATGGGGTTGCCGGAGGGACAGAATTCGGCAGATGCCGAAATAATTTTGCGTGCGGTTGCCCAGCAACTGTCGCAAAAAATAGAAAACCTGCGGCTATTTGAAGATACCCAGCGCAACGCATGGCGCGAACAGGTCATCAGCGAAGCGACTGCATCCATTTGGTCAACTGCCGAAGTGGAAGAAGTGATGAAAGCGGCTGTGGCAGAATTGGGTGATAAACTGCACGCTTCCGAAGTGGTGATTCGGTTGGGTGGCGATGTCAAATGGTTGTCTGAATTGAACGCATCGGTAGCAACTGATGCCACCGACCAACAAGAAAGTTCAGAATAACGGAGACGATAACCGGTGTCAAAAGGGTTACAAAATTTCTGGGCACGATTTAGTTTCGCACGAGCCAGCATCCGCAGCCAGTTGATAGTGGGCAGCAGTGTGATTGTATTTCTGCTGGTTGTGACGGCGGTGGTGCTTTCAGTGCAAATGACACGTCTCATCGGCGGGTTGAATAGTTTGCAATTGATGCAAACGCAAACGTTGGTTGCGTTAGAAGTGAGTGAGGACAGTACGCTCATTTCTTCGGGCATTAACCGTTTGGCGCCGTTGCAGGACAATAATTTCATGCAGCAGGAAATTGCCCCGGTTTTCACCGAACTCCAGACCAACCGCGACACGCTCGCGGTGGTTGTGCAGAATATGTCGCCGCAAAACCCGCTGTACCCCCACGTGACCAAACTTGTTTCGCAAGCCGATACCGTGCTCGATACAACCGCCGTGGCGCTGCAATCTGCGGCGGATGGCGATTGGGCAAACGTGCGGGCGCGGGCTGAACTGCTATCGCGCCAGCAACAAACATTACTGCACGACACGCAAACCCTGATGGATTCTGCAAAAGAATTGCAGTCTGTCACGGTTGCCAGCGTGCGTGCCATTCGAACCCGAGTGGTGCTGTACATCATCTTCACGCTGTTGGCAGCCGTCGCCACCGCCATCATCATCGCGCGCAGTATGTTGCGCACCGTGGCACAACCCTTGGCCGAGTTGACCGCCATCGCCACCGATGTTGCCACCGGAAACCTGCATCAACAAGTGACCATCCGCTCTGAAAACGAGGTGGGGCGGTTGGCACACGCATTCAACACCATGACCCAGCGCCTGCGCGATTTGGTCGGCACCCTGGAATATCGCATTCAAGAACGCACCCGCGCGCTGGAAGTCAGCATGGAAATCAGCGGCCAGATTACCAGATTGCAAGACCGGCAATCGTTGCTGCGATATGTGGTTGAACGCATTCAACAGGGCTATAAACTGTATCACACCCAAATTTTTCTGGTTGACGCCGAAACCGATGATTTGGTGCTGGCTGCCGGATATGGCGATGTCGCCCAGCAGATGCTCGCCGAACAATTTCGGATGCCGTCGGGAACGGGGATTGTCGGCACGGTTGCGAGTATGAATAAACCATTTTTGGGCAACGAAGTTCACGATGTATTGAGTTTTGTGCCGCACCCGCTATTGCCGAACACCCGCTCGGAATTGGCTGTGCCGCTGCGCGTGGGCAATCGGGTTGTTGGCGTGCTCGATGTGCAGAGCGACCGCGAGAATCATTTCAAACCCGAAGATATGACCTTGATGCAATCGTTGGCAGACCAGACGGCCATCGCCCTGCAGAATATCCAGCTATTGGAAGAAATGCGCGACACGTTGAAACAGGTTGAACGCCTCAACCGGCGATTGACACAATCGGCGTGGGCAGAATTCGGCAACGAAGTGACAACATCCGGTTTCCGCTATCGTGGTGGCAAACGGGTTACAATCACCCCGGAGTCGGATGCATGGCTGCCGCTGATGGGTTTGGCCGCCAACCGGAAACAGTTGGTGAGCCAGCGCACCGAATCGAACGGCAAATATCAGCGTGATGAACTGGCCGTGCCGCTCAAATTGCGCGGCGAAATTATCGGCTATTTGGGTATCACCCGCGACCGGGGTGCCGGATGGATGGAGGAAGAGATTGATGCGGTCGAAGCCGTTGCCAATCAGGTATCTATGGCGCTGGAAAACGCACGGCTCTCGCGCGAGCAGGAAAAAACCATCGTTCGGCTGCGCGATGTGGACAAACTCAAATCGAATTTCCTTGCCAGCATGAGCCACGAATTGCGCACGCCGCTCAACTCCATTATCGGTTTTGCTGATATCCTGCTGCAGGGCATCGACGGCGAGTTGAGCGAAAATGCCATCACCGATATTACCGCCATTCACAACAGCGGCAAACATCTGCTGGCACTCATCAACGATATTCTGGACATGTCCAAAATTGAAGCCGGGCGAATGGAACTGGCGCGCGACGCGCTGGTTGTGCCGCAATTGTTTCAAGATGTTTCAGCCTCTGTATCATCGTTGCTCACCAATAAACCGGTGGAAATCGTCCATCGTGTCGCGCCCGATTTGCCGCCCATCTTGGCCGACCCGCTGCGCATCAGTCAGGTGCTCATCAATCTGGTCAGCAACGCCATCAAATTCACCGAAGAGGGCTCGGTGACACTCGGTGCTGAATTATTCGGCAACAAATTGATGCACATTTATGTCAGTGATACCGGTATCGGCATTCCCAAAGATAAATTCGATTTGGTGTTTGAACATTTCCGGCAAGTTGATGCACGCAACAACCGCAAATATCAGGGAACCGGCATGGGGCTGGCTATTGCCAAACAATTGGTTGAACTGCATGGCGGCGAAATGTGGCTCGAAAGTGAGGAAGGGGTCGGCTCCACTTTCCATTTCACGATTCCACTGGCCAAAGATGGCGAAGCTCGCAATGCAGAACAAACACCATCTACCAAAGCACTCACAGATTAACACGACCAACTTATGAGCAAAAAACGCATTCTTTACATCGAAGACAATTTTGAAAACCGGCTGTTTGTCCGCCGCGTGCTGGAATCAATCGGGTATGACATGCTGGAAGCCGAAGACGGGCAGACCGGCATCGCGCTGGCGCAGGCCGAATTGCCGGATTTGATTCTGATGGATGTCGGACTGCCCGATATTGATGGGTTGGAAACTACCCGCCATTTGAAACAATTGCCCGCCGTGGCGAATATCCCCATCATCGCGCTGACGGCCAACGCCATGAAAGGCGATGCCGAAAGTGCCTTTGCCGCCGGTTGCGACGGATATCTCACCAAGCCGATTAGCGTGGCTGCACTGCGCGCTCAAATCGAAAAAACGTTGGAAAACACATAACTTTAGGAGTAACCATGCCCCAACCGCTCGAAAAACTGAAAGCCACGCTGACGCAATCGCCGCTCGATTGGGTGGCTATCATCCCCGGCTCAACCCTGAAATATCTCACCGGGTTGAGTTTTCATTTGATGGAGCGCCCCATTGTGGCGTTTTTTTCTGCCGCCGGAAAACCCGCGCTGGTCGCACCGGAATTTGAATGCACGCAGATAAAAAATCCCGCCGAATGGCAACTTTTCCCGTGGACGGACGAGGAAGGTGTAGACGGTGCATTCGCCGCGTGCTGCACCGCGCTGGGGCTGGACGGCGCGCGTATCGGGGTGGAATCGCTGAGCATGCGTGTGCGTGAATATCGCCTGCTGCGCACCTTCGCCCCGAAAGCCGCCATCGAAACCGCCGACGCGCTCATCCGCGAATTGCGCATCGCCAAAACCGATGCCGAAATCGCCAGCATGCAATCGGCGGTCAATCTGGCAGAGCAAGTGCTCGCCGAAACACTGCCGCTCATCAAAATCGGTATGACCGAAACGGAGCTGGCGGCGGAATTGCTGGTGAAACTGCTGCGCGGCGGCAGCGAAACCCTGCCCTTCGAGCCGCTGGTGCAAACCGGCATCACCGGTTCCAGCCCGCACGCCGCCCCCGGCAACCGTCCGCTCGCCCCCGGCGATTTGCTGATTGTCGATTTCGGCGCGCGGGTGGATGGTTATGTATCCGATATCACCCGCACGTTTGCCGTGGCGGAAATTTCTCCCCGCGCGGCAGAAATCTATCGTGCCGTGCTGGCGGCAAATCGCGCCGGACGCGCCGCCGCCCGACCGGGCATGCTCGCCGAAGATGTGGACGCCGCCGCCCGTGCCGAAATTGAGCGCGCCGGTTTCGGGGCATATTTCACCCACCGCACCGGACACGGCATCGGGCTGGATGCCCACGAGCCACCGTTTATGGTGGCGGGCGACACCACCATTCTGCGTCCCGGTATGGCGTTCACGGTGGAACCGGGCATCTATCTGCCCGAATTCGGCGGTGTGCGCATCGAAGACGATTTGGTCATTACCCCCGACCGGGCGCGCAGTTTGACCACTTTCGACCGGGAATTGCAGGTGGTTGCGGCATGAACATCGGAATTTTGCACTATCAACTCGGCGGCACCGATGGCGTGTCGCTGGAAGTGGAAAAATGGGCGCACGTGCTGGCAGAAATGGGGCACACCGTCCATTTGGTGGCTGGCGATTTGGGTCACGCCACCGGCACGCGGCTGGAATCGCTGTACCACCATTCGCTCATCGCCGAAAAACTGTATCGCAATACGTTCGACGGGCTGACCGATTACCCCACGCCCGCCGCGTTTCGCGATGAATTGTATCGTGCGGCGGATGCGGCAGAAACCGAACTCCGGCAATTTATTGCCGCCAAACATATTGACCTGCTTTTGCCGCAAAATGTCTGGTCGGTGGCGATGAATCCCGCCGTGGCGATTGCGCTGGCGCGGGTGGTGCACGATTTGGGCATTCCGACCATCGCCCATCACCACGATTTTTATTGGGAACGGGGCAGACAGCCGCGCGGCGTGTCGCTGACGTGTGCCCCCGCGCTGGAACTGGCGGACAAATTTTTGCCCCCGCGCGATAGCCACATTCGGCATATGGTCATCAACAGTTTGGCGCAGAACGATTTGCGCGAACGAAAAGGCATCGAGTCCACGGTTGTGCCCAATATTTTCGATTTTGACGCGCCACCATGGACGGTGGACGATTACAACCGCGATTTTCGGCAGCGAATCGGGGTGGGGGAAAACGATGTGCTCATTTTGCAGGCGACGCGCATCGTGCCGCGAAAGGGCATCGAACTGGCGATAGATTTTGTCGCCGCACTGAATGCCCGGCGGGCGGAACTGGTTGCGCGCGGGCTGTTCAACGGGCGAAAATTCTCGGCGGATGACCGGATTGTGCTGGTGCTGGCGGGCGATGCCCGGGACGACCCCACCGGCGATTATGTGTCGCGCCTGCGCAAAAAAATCGCGCGGCTGGGGGTGGATGCGCGTTTCATCGGCGAGATGGTGGCGGGCGACCGCACTCTGCGCGGCGGCGAAAAAATCTATTCGCTGTGGGACACATACGTTTTCGCTGATTTTGTAACGTACCCCAGTCTGTGGGAAGGTTGGGGCAATCAATTGCTGGAAGCGCTGCGGGCAAAACTGCCCATCATGCTGTTTGAATATCCCGTTTTTCAGGCGGATATTGCCCCGCGCGGGTTTGAGGTGGTTTCGCTGGGGGATAAACTCGCCGGGCGGGATGAACACGGGTTGGCGCTGGTCGAGCCGGCAGTGGTGGAAAATGCCGCCGAACGCGCGTTGCCTCTGCTGACCGATGCGTCGGCGCGACAAGCGGTGGTGGAACACAATTTCTCGCTGGGGAAACAGTTTTATTCGATGGCTGCGCTGCGGAAAATTATCCGCAATTTGCTGGGGTAACGCTGCGCCTACCGGTCCAAAATTTCACGGACGGTGTGCGCCAATTGGGCGGCAGTGAACGGTTTTTCCATAAATCCGGCATTGTCATCCAGTTGGTGGATGTTTATCGGCAGGGTGGATTCGTTGTAACCGGAAATGTACAGAACTTTAATGTCGGGGAACAGGTCTTGCATGGCCGATGCCAGAATCAACCCGTTCATACGGGGCAAAACGATGTCGGTAATCAGCAAATCGGGCGGGTTTTCCAGCGTTTTGGCGCGCTCGATGGCTTGTTCTGCGGTGAGTGCCGTTATCACGCTGTAACCCATTTCGGATAAAATTGTTTGCGCCAAATCGAGCACATGCTCGCTATCCTCAACCAGCACGATAGACTCGGTGCCGACGGGCATTTCCGATGAAATGTCCAGCGGCGGGGCGGTGGCGGCATCGGGTGTGCGCGGCAAATAAATGTGGAAAGTTGTGCCTTCACCCGGCGTGCTGGTGACATCAATATGGCCCCGGTTTTGTTTGACGATGCCATACACGGATGCCAGCCCCAATCCGGTGCCTTTGCCCACATCTTTCGTGGTGAAGAACGGTTCAAAAATGTGTTCGAGCACCTCCGGCTCGATGCCGGTGCCGGTGTCGGCGATGGAGAGACACACATACTCGCCCGCTTCGATATCCGGGCGGGTATCGGTATATTCCGACGACAGCAGAACATTTTCGGTACTGATGCGCAATGAGCCGCCATTCGGCATGGCATCTTCGGCATTGACCGCCAAATTGAGAATGACCTGCTCAATTTGCGTCGGGTCGAGTTTGAGGGGGTAAATGGCGGGCGCAAGCGATGTTTCGATGCTGATGTGCTCGCTGATGACCCGGCGCAGCATTTTTTGCATGTCCAAAACAACTTGATTTAAGTTGACGACTTGCGGTTTGATGAGTTGTTTGCGGCTGAATGCCAGCAACTGGCGCACCAGTTCGGCGGCACGATTGCCCGATTCTAAAATTTGCAAAACATATTCGTGTTCCAGCGAGCCAATTTTTACGCGTTCGAGCAGTAATTCAGAGAAACCATTGACCGCAGTCAGCAGGTTATTAAAATCGTGGGCAATGCCTGCCGCCAGTTGCCCCACGGCTTCCAGTTTTTGCGATTGCCGCAACTGCTCCTCAAGGGTTATTTGCCGGGTGATGTCTTTGATGGTGACGACAAAATCTGTGGTTTGCGTGCCCGCCGGGTGGATGGGCATGATGACGGTTTCGCCGGTGAATGTCTTGCCATCTTTGGTGAAAAGATCGATTTCGCCCTGCCACATTTTTTCTGCTCTCAATGCGACGCCGATGGCTTCTGCCGTTTCTTCCTCGACCAGATAGATGGGTACACTGCCGACCAATTCCGCAAGTTTATAGCCCGACAGTTGCGCCAGCGCCGGGTTGGCATACGTGATGCGCCCGACGTTATCGGTGATGGCAATCCCTTCGGTGGATTGCTCCATGGCAGCTGTGAGCCGTTCGCGGATGTTTTCCAGCCGGATGCGGGCGATGATACCGGCCAACTGTTCTGCAACCCGTTCCGCCAGCGAAATGTCTGCGGTTGAAAATTCACGGGGGATGGT
>JANTHQ010000003.1 GCA_024762375.1 Anaerolineaceae bacterium | reverse complement strand
GTGGTTTTTTCATAAGCGAAACCACGGCGGCTGATACGAACACCTTTGGGTTTAACTTTCCCTTTAAATTTGAGCATGTCATAGCGCGGACCCGGTTTCACATCAGCATAACGGCCACCACCGGCGCTAGTGCCACCCTTCCAATTAAGATTGCCCACCATAGCATTGAGCATTACCGCGGCATAGGCAGTATAAAAACCGGTACTGTGCATCGTGCCACCATGACAATCGGCGACGGCGCGGCGTCCGTGGCTGGTAAATTCATCTGCCAGTTGGATGATGGTTTTTTCCGGAATGCCACACGCTTCGCTGTATTCTGCCAGGGTGTGTTTTTCAGTTTCTTCTTTTAGGAGTTGCAAACCGGTTTTCACGGCGACGGATTGACCGTCAATTTCCACCGTGCCGTCGAAAAAGAGCACTGCGGGACCCGTGGCTTGGGTATGCGCCACCGGTTCATTTGTGGCGGCATCAATGGCGACGTAGGTGTCATTTTCGCCTTCTTCCGCCAAACCGAGTTGCGAACCTTTTACCAAGTGTCCGTATGCCGGATGTTCCGGTTCAACAATAACCAGATGGGTGGCGTTTGACCAACTGGGTTCACCGGCGGCTTTTGCCACATCACCATTGGGCTGGCTGAGAAATTTGGCATTGTAGCGTTCATTTTCAAAAATCCAGCGCATCATCCCCATTGCCAAAGCGGCATCGGTGCCGGGTTTTACCGGAACCCACCGACTGCGCGAACCGGCGGCAATACTGTCAGAATTCGTCAAAACGGGGTCAACCACCACATAAGTCATATCGCCGTCACTGCGTCCCTGTGCCACCATTTTCCCACTGCGTTTGAACGGATTTCCGGCGTTGGCGGGGGCGGTGCCGATGGTCAGCAGATATTCGGTATTTTGAAAATCGGGTTTGAGGTGCGGATACTTCTTCCAGTCACCCAGCAGCGCGGCATATCCGGCGCGCATCGAAAGTCCGCAGTTGCCGCGGTGTCCGGTAAAGTTAATGCTCCCAAACGAGAATATCGAAAAACGCTGCGTAAACGATAGCCGTCCTTCTTTGAAACCGGCAACAAACGTCAGTTGGTTCGATTTGGGGCCGAGTTCCGGGGCATCGGGGTCGATGGGGGTTTCCACATCGCGGATGGCTTGCAAGCCGTCAACGTGCCCTTCGCCGAATAAATCGCCGCCTTCAACCACCTCTTTCACCAATTGCTCGAATGAAATTGCCTGCCATTTGCCACTGCTGCGCGGTCCCACACGTTTTAGCGGGGTCAGCACGCGGAAGGGGTCGTAAAGTTTATCGAGCACGGCGTTGCCGCGCCCACAAGCCGTGGAACGGTGTACCAAACCATTGTCCTGATAGCGGCTCAACATTTTAAAACTATCTTTTATGGATGTTTCATACGGCAAAAACGGGTCGGCAGAAAGAATGTGGTATGGATTGCCCGTTACCCGTAAAACCTTTTGCGAATTTTTATCCACCCGAACCCGAACACCGCAAAGGGTGGTGCACCCCACACAAACCGTGTTGGCGATATACTGGTCGGGGTTGGGGATAACATCACCTGTGGCGGGGTCGATGGTATATTCCGGTTGCGGGGCGTTGCCGGCCAATTTATTGCGGGGTTTTTCGCCCGCCCACCAACCTTTGGCAACACCTTTTAATGTGGGACTGTATCCGGCGGCAAAAACCGTCAATGCACCGGCAGCGCCGGTTGCCTTCAACATATCACGTCGAGAGAGTTTCATTGCACACCTCCTGAAAGAACTGCTTTTTGTGCGGATTCCGGTTCACTGACAGGCTCATCGGGCACGGGGGCGTCATCATTCCACGGCAGAAACCACGTGAAAATGATGAACAAAAACAGCCAGAATGCCCAATTGCTCACCACTTCCATAATGCTTTTTCCGCCCCAGAATTGCGGGGTATAGTGGTAAAATCCCGCGCCGGTTTTAGGAATTTCTTGCCCGCCGATGACGGTATTCCAGCGGAAAAGCCACACACCGGCAACAGTAATGAAAGACGATAGAATAAATAGTGGGCGAATGCGGCGCAGTGCCGGTATCAGTGCAACGGTTGCCGGCAGAACCAATCCCACGCCCAATTCGATGATGACCGTTTCAACGAAATGGTCGCGGAACAGAAAAGTTACCACATCTCGATACGAACCGTAAGAGTAGAAAAAGCCGATGGAATACCAAAACAGGCGGATGGTCAAATCAGTGATGATTGTCCATCCGAGCATTACGCCCAGTTTGTCCATCATATCCCAGCGGAGATTGCCGTTTTTGTCTCGCACCAGCAGCCAAGCGATGATAATCATAAACGCGATACCGCTGACCATCGCCGACACCAAAAAGATGATGGGCGTCAATGGCGTATGCCACAGCGGGCGGGCACGAACCACGCCCAAAATGTAACCGGTGTATCCGTGCACGGCAATTGCCGCCGGAATACCCAAACTACCCAAAATCAAACTCCAGCGATGGTCGCGGGCGTTGGTTTGCGGCGTAATGTCGGTATTGCCCAGTGCCAGCCAGCGATACAATTTCTGCTGCCAGCCGGTGGTCTGTTGGGCGCGTTTGGCGAATCCGGCACGAAAGGCGAATATCCCTTCCAGCGCGATGAGCAGCGGATAACTGGTTAACAGATATACCCCCCACGACATCGGCGAAGTGATGTGCCGGTGATAGAAAAGCGAATAGAAGCGTCCCGGCTGCGCCAAATCGGCAATGAGGTTCAATGGGGCGGCAATCAGCACGGTCAGGGCAACAATCAGCGACAATTTGGCAATGGGGCGATATTCCTCCATCCCGAAAACGTATGTCAGCGCCGAAATCAAAAATGCCGCGGCACTGATACCGGTGAAAAAGAAATACTGTGGGATCACCAAACTCCAGTCAATTTCGTGGACGATATTGATTATTTCTATAATGTGGAAATTCACGAGGTTGCCTCCACCATATCTTGCAAAAGTTCCTCTTTTGACCAGGGGGTCGGTTCGCCGCGCACGCGGGCTTGCAGATAATCACTCAACCCGATGTAAAAGACGTTCGGTTCAGTGCCCATTTCCGGTTTGAGTACTTGGGTCGCGTGTTCTGCTATTAACTGTGATACGGTACTTTGCGGGTCATTTAAATCTCCGAAGATTCGTGCACCACCGACACACGTCTCTACGCAAGCAGGCAGCAATCCAGCTTCGGTGCGGTGAACGCAAAAGTTGCATTTGTCGGCGGTGTGTGTCTCCGGGTTGATGAAACGGGCATCGTAGGGGCAGCCTTGCACACAATAACCACAGCCAATGCAAACCTCATTATCCACCACCACAATGCCATCTTCGCGCTTGTATGTGGCTTGGGTGGGACACACCTCCACACACGGCGGATTTTCGCAATGGTTGCACAATCGAGGGAGGGTTGCACGGCGAGCCGTTCCGTGCACATCAATTTCATACGAGGGTACAATGGTGCGGAAATTCCCCATCGGCACAGCGTTTTCCGTGGAACATGCCACCGAACAGGCTTGACAACCGATACATTTTCTCAAATCTACAACCATTCCCCACCGGGGTTGGTGGGCAGCAGATGTTGTTTGTGCTGTGGCGGCGGTTGGCGCGATAACAGCCTTTGTTGCCGCGGCAATCGCACTAACACCCGCCAACGTCACAAGTTCACGACGAGAAACCTTCATAAAAACGCACTCCTTTCGCTATTTTTAAATAGCATAGCAAACGAGTCTATCAACCCGCTAAAAAAGGCGTGCGCCGGTCTATAAATTTTCTATAAATTTTTGGGTTTGGAAATAGAACTTACCGAAACTTTTTGTGTGCTTGAAATTCAGCCACGAATTTCCACGAATTTTAAATGTCATTCCGGAATTTCCCGCAGGGAAATATCCGGAATCCAGAGCGAAACATAATGGGTTCCCGCTTTTGCACCCGCAGGGCACAGGCGGGAATGACATTTAGTCCATAGAGAGGATATACCCAACGCCCGGTTCGGTGACGATTTCTATACCGATAGCGCCAACAAGTTTTTGCCGCAAACGGCTAATATAAATATGCAGATATTGACTGTTATCCTGATATTCGGGTCCCCAAACCCACGTGAGCAGCATATTATGGGTGAGCAATTTTCCGGCATGCTGTAATAGTTCTTTCAATAATGCGAACTCAAGGGGCGTTAAATGGATATTTTCATCGTTGATGTAAATTTGGTGGGTTGAAAAATCGACGCGCAGATTGCCATATTGCTGTGACGGCAATTGAGATGGATCGGTGTGTCGGGTGGGTTTTTGTGCGGCTCGGCGCAACACCGCCCGCACTCTCGCCAGCAATTCCTGCAATCCGAACGGTTTGGTCAAATAATCGTCTGCGCCCAAATCAAGGGCTTTCACTTTCCGTTCTTCATCGTCCAGCGCGCTCAAAACAATAATTGGCACAGTACTAAATTGTCGCACAAATTGACACACTGCCAGCCCATCCATTTCCGGCATAACCAAATCCAGCAAAATCAGGTCAACCGGTTCCGCTTGCCATATTTCAATGGCTTCTGCGCCGTTAAAAGCGGTGAATATCTCGTACCCTCTGTTTTTTAAATTGGCTGTGATGAATTTCAAAATGCTGCGGTCATCATCAACAACCAGTATGTGTGGTTTGGTTTTGCTCATTGCATATCTCCGGTTTTCAGTAACGGTAGTGAAATGTGGAATGTTGCGCCTTTTTCCCATTGACTTTCAACCCATATTCTGCCGTCGTGGGCTTCGACCAACCCTTTGCAAATGGCGAGCCCCAATCCGGTGCCGGGAATCTCGGGGTGTGTGCCGCGCCGAAACCGTTCAAACAAGTGCGGCAATTCGTCCGCCGGAATACCTTTGCCGGCGTCGGCAACTGAAATTTGCACGGTGTCCGGTGGTTGTATCTGCACCGTAATATGGATGGGCGTTTGGGGCGGGGTATATTTTATGGCGTTTTCCAGTAAGTTTCTAAAAACGTTGACCATGCGTTCCGGGTCGGCAAAGATTAACGGTTCGTTGGCAGATAGATTCATTACAATGGGATGGTCAGTGGTGAGCGGGCGTAATTGTTCCACGGTTAATTTGATAATGTTTGCTACCGAAGCCGGGCGGCGGTGCAATTGCAGCGTCCCCGATTCCAACCGCGCCATATCCAGCAACTGATTCACCAAATCGCGCATGCGGTCGGTTTCGTCCACAATTGTTTGCAGAAAATCCTGCTCGTCGGCTCTGTCCCAAACCACATCATCAGAAAGAAGCGTTTCGGCAAACCCTTTGATGGATACCAGCGGGGTGCGCAATTCGTGCGATACGGTCGCCAAAAATGCCGTTTTCAGCCTGTCCGCTTCTTCCGCTTGTGCCAAAGCCACCTGCAGTGCCTGCGTTCTTTCGGCGACTTTCGCTTCCAAATTAGACGCATATTCCTGCAATTCGGCAACCATTTTGTTGAATGATTCGGCCAGTTGCCCGATTTCATCATTGCGTCGGATAATGCTGCGCCGGGTTAAATCGCCATCTCCCACCGAGACGGCATCTTTGGAAAGTTCGACAATCGGTTTGGTGACACGGCGGGCGATGAACCAGCCCGGCACGGCACTGGCAATCATTGCTAGCAATAACCCCGCCACAAATATATTGAAAAGGGTTCGCACCGGTTTGAGTGCGGTTTCTACCGGTTGTTCAACCACAATCCATCCGTGCAGCGCCGGGACAGACGCAACACTGCCAAAAACCTGAACGTCACCCACGCCTCGATACGATGTCGGGATTGGAGATTTCGTTTGCAAGATATGAAACAGGTCAGTTTGCTGCAACGATGTTTCACTCAACACTAAACTAAAATCGGGGTGGGCCAGCAAACGCCCCTCATCATCCAAAATATATGCTACGCCGCCTTCTCCGGCACGAAAGGTGCTGAGTTGGTCCCATAATTGTCGCAAACTGATGACTGCCCACAGATAACGGTCTGCTTGCCCGGTGGTGGGGTTATATGCCGGAACCAACACTTGAATGAACGGTTCGCCATTTGCAGAAATATAGGCGTGCCCCCATACGACAGCCTGCCGTTGCGTTGCGCTGAAAAAAGGCATATCGCCGATATTTTCGGTATCTGCGGGGGTGAAAACCCGGTCACGTGACGCTCGCGAATATGTTTGCCCGGTTGTGTCCAGAAGATTAATCTCGCGCACCAGTGGCAGTTGGTGCAACAAATAGTGTAAACGCAGTTTTGTGCGCGCAGAAGCTGTATCGTCCTCCCAGTTTGGTGCGGCAACCGCAGATTGCAATACGGTAACAACATTTTCCAGCCGACTTTCGACCAACAGTTGAGCGCGGTGGCTCAATTCGACCTGCAAAGTGTGTGAGGTTTGCACCTGTTGGGTGTACAGCGCGAAGATTGCCATCGCGCCCAACGCTACCATTGGCAACAAGGCTGCCATTGCCGCTTGAATGATCATTTTGGTTTCCAACCGTTGCCACCATTGCGGTGTTCGCTGCCATTTCATTGGGCTGACTCCGATATCGGTTGGTCAATTAGCGGCAATGTGTCCGGTGGTAAATCAATTTCCAATTGACGGGCAACATCCAAATTTACACTGATTTGGGGCAAATCGGGGAACTCAACCGGGATATTGCCGACGGCGGTATTTTGAAATACTTTATCCACCAACCGTGCCGCTTGATACCCCATCTCAAAAAAAGATGCGCCATAGGCAAGATATGCGCCATCGATTACGGCGTCATTGTTTAACCCAATCACCGGAATTCCGGTGGCGGTTGCTTGCGGCAGCAAAATTGATGCTGCAGCGTTTTCCAATACAAAACTGGGTACGATGATGATCGCGTCTATGGTTTTCGGGTCGAGTTGTGCACACAAGGTCTGTAAATCGTCCACACGGTTTACCGCGCGCGTAATAAGGTTCAAACCCAGTTGCGGCGCCACCTTTGCTGCTTGATCTTTTGCGGCTTTGCTGGGGATAATATTTTCGCTATATAAAAGCAATATGTTGTGGGCTTGCGGCAGGAACATAGTTATATATTCCAATCGTTTGCCGGTCAATTCGACATATCCATTATCAACGCCGGTCATATTGTTTCCCGGGTGCTGAAAACTGTCCACAATTCCCCAATAAACTGTGTCTGCCACACCGATGAAAACGATGGGAATTGACCCGTCAACAATTCGTTTGGCGGTATCTGTTTCGATGCCGCCCAGTGTAATCAGTAAATCCGGATGGTCGGCTACGGCTTGTTCAATCAGCGGCACAATTTGGTCGCGGTTGTTTTCGGCATTATATAGTGTGATGGTGTAATCGACACCTTCCACGTACCCCCGCTCCGTCAGCCCTTTTCGCAAGCCATCAAGTTTGGTCAAGCGTGATTGCCCGGATGCAATGACCGCCAGTTGGCGCGGTTTTGCCGAGCTATTAGCCGATTGGCACGCAATGGTGCTCAAAATTAGGATCACGAAAAGCAACCCGTACACGACAATGTAACGGTTTATTGATTTGGAATTTTTCAGAGGAATGATGGTGTGAAACAAAAAAACCTCCCACTCGAGAGATAGATGGTGATGACATTGATTATGCTGGAATGGGAATGATTTGGCAACAAATATGGGTGGAAAGATTTTTCACTTACTCAAGCCATATTATGTTGGAATTGAGGGTGTGACCATCCCCCAAGAAAGTGGACAGAAAAGCTAAACCTGTTACACTAACCTTGGAGGAAAAAATGACAACCAAACGACGAAAGTACACCACCGACTTCAAACGCGAAGCGGTACAACTATGGCAAACATCCGGCAGAACCGCCGCAGAAATCGAACAGGAACTCGGCATCAGTGCAGGATTGCTGGGACGCTGGAAACGCAAATTGCGCCAGGGCGGCAGCACCGCCTTTGAGCCAAATACCACGCTGAGCGCGGAACAAAAGCGCATTCGGCAATTGGAACGCGAGCTGCGGATTGCCAAAATGGAGCGCGACATCCTAAAAAAAGCAGTGGCCATCCCTTCGGCAAGCTCAGGACAGGCTTCACGCCCCCAAACGAATGAGATTCGAGTTTATCGAGGCTCATCGCGATGAATTTCCTGTTTGGCTGATGAGTAAAGTGCTGGGTGTATCGACCAGTGGCTATTATGCCCGGCGACATCGCCCCCTTAGCGCGCGGGAGATGGCCAATCAAACCTTGTGGCAGGCAATTGAAACGGTTTACGAAGAAAGCAAAGGCACCTACGGCAGCCCGCGCATTTATCGGGTGGTGCGCAAAACAATCCCGTGCAGCGAGAACCGGGTGGCACGGTTGATGAGAAAACGAGGGCTCCAAGCGCGGCAAAGCCGCTGTCCGCTGCACGCACGGTTAGGCTTCGCCCTGCTTGAACAACTTCCGCTTCTGCTATCTCGCCCCCAAATCACTGCGCAGGATCATCTTCCGCTGCGGTTTCGGCTTCACGAACAGGGTTGCCATATGCTGGCCGTTTCTCGCGTTGTAATTGCTCCCAATCTCGCCCGCGATACTGACGAAGAGTAAAGGCAATTTGCTCATCAAAAGCGGCCGGGTCGTAAGAGAAAATGAGTGGACGAATCTCGGTATGCCATCTGTCCAACGACTTGCAATCTGCTAATGCTTTTCGCTCTTCCGCTGTTTCAGCGAAAAATATTGCGACTCCACCAGGTTGACCAATAAAGTGGTCATGGAATAAGGCAAGAGGCAATTTCTTGTCCGCAACAAACTCATTAAACTGCCGATTGGCTTCGGCAGGGGACGTCCCTTCAGGAGCGAGGGCATAGACTAAGAAAGTGTTTTAAAAGTGGTGCGAAGGGTAGAAATGTAGCAAACTATGGGGTATGATAACGCATGAACATAGACAAAGCTACCCCAGTGATTTAACAGACCATGAATGGGAGGTGCTGCAACCTTATTTGCCTGCACCCAAGCGGCGCGGTCGACCATTAGAATATCATCTGCGAGAAATCATCAATGCGATACTTTATATTTTGCGTGCCGGTTGTGCGTGGCGAATGATGCCTCACGATTTACCGCCATGGCAAACAGTGTATTACCATTTTCGTCAGTGGCGTCAAGACGGAGACTGGGAACAGATCAATCGGTGTTTGAGCGAAAGGTATCGTGAAAACGAAGGACGCCAACCAACTCCCAGTGCCGGGATTGTAGATAGCCAAACGGTAAAAATGAGTGCGGTGAAAGGCGAACGGGGCTATGATGGCGGGAAAAAGATGGTTGGGCGTAAACGCCACACCCTGGTGGATACCTTGGGGCTGATTATGGTGGTTATTGTCACCACAGCCAACGTACAAGACCGGGATGGTGCCAAGAAAGTTTTTGAAGCGATTGCGCGCCGTTTCCCACGTTTGAAACTCATTTGGGCGGATGGCGGATATCGCGGCAAATTGATTGACTGGGTCAAGACCCATTTCAATTGGGTGCTTGAAATTGTCAAACGTAACGATGACGTCTCCGGTTTCAAAGTATTACCCCGGCGTTGGGTGGTGGAACGTACCTTCAGTTGGCTGGTTAAGTATCGCCGCTTAAACCGGGATTATGAAGTTTTGACCGATACTTCAGAAACAATGATTTACATCGCAATGAGCCATATTTTGGCCAGACGGTTGGCAAAAAAGGTCGCATTTCCTCCTTAATCTATTTTTAAAACACTTTCTAAGAAGCAACGTGGTTTGGTAATACGCAACATAGTTCTGTAATCTCCTTCCACGATGAGTGGTGAAATTGTATTCTGTTACATCCGCTCTGTGCGGCTCATAGACTCTGGAGGATAGACCGCACATACTTGTAGACATTGCAATTGAGGACGAGCAAGCTAACAATTTTATTCGGCGGAACGCTCTGCCCGAAATACTTTCGATAATCCAATACTATCATTTCTTTTGGGTTTTGTAAACACCTTCACCGGGGAGCTATAAACGCAAAACAGGCGGTCATTATGGCCGCCTGCGCGAATTTGGAAGATTAATCAAGCACGCCCGGAGGGATTCGAACCCCCAACCGTCAGTTCCGAAGACTGATGCTCTATCCATTGAGCTACGGGCGCATACCTGCCGTTATTTTATCACGATTGGTACGATTGACAAATTGCAGATGCCCGCTCCACATTCGTTTGTTACTCATTTCTCAAATTGACCCCAACAGAAAACCCCGCTATAATCTCCGTGAAATTTGGTACCAAAAAACTACTTTTGCATGGTGGCAATTTATGTGGAATGATTATTTTTCTCCCAACACGTTACAAGAAGCACTGGAACTACTGGACAAATATCAATCGCGGGCGCGAATCATCGCCGGTGGCACCGACCTGATTCTGGAAATCCAGCGGCACGTGCGCAAACCGGAAGTGGCGATTGATATCACCCGCATCGAGGCGCTGGACGCTATCACACTGGATGATGACGACCGCATCCATATCGGACCCGCTGTTACCCACAATCAGGTGGTCGGTTCGACCCTGTGTCGCGAGCGCGCGTTCCCGCTGGTGAGTGCCTGCTGGCAGGTCGGTTCGCCGCAAATTCGAAACCGGGCAACGGTGGCGGGCAATCTGGTCACCGCATCGCCGGCGAATGACACCATTGCCCCGCTGCGCGCGCTGGATGCCGAAATTGTGCTGGCAAGTGTCAATGGCGAGCGGGTGATGCCGCTGGCGGAATTTTTCAAAGGCGTGCGAAAAACGGCACTGAAACCGAATGAAATGGTGGTGGATGTCCGTTTTCCGGCATTGAAACCGAATCAAATCGGCACGTTTGAAAAATTAGGGCTGCGAAAAGCGCAGGCAATTTCGGTTATCAGTGTGGCGGCAGTGCTCACGTTTGATGGCGCAACCGTGACCGATGCCCGCATCACGCTGGGTTCTGCTGCGCCGACCATCGTTCGTGCCACCGAAGCCGAACAATTCTTGCAGGGGAAAGAACTTTCGGATGCGGTGATTGCCGAAGCGGGTGAGTTGGCGAAAAATGCCGCCAACCCCATCTCCGATGTGCGTGGCAGCGCAGAATATCGACGGTATGCCGTTGGCGTGTACACCCGTCGTGCCTTGCAATCGCTGCGAGACGGCACGGAAAAAGATGCCATCCCCGTGCACCCGATTATGTTGTGGGGCGAAAGCGATGGGCATTTTCCGCCGCGCCGGTTGGATGAAAATCACCATCGTGCCGAGAGTGACGACGCGATTGTGACCATCGTCAATGGCGAGCCGAAAGTGGTGCGCCATGCCAACGATAAAACGCTGCTGCGGATGCTCCGCGAAGATTTGCATCTGCCCGGCACGAAAGAAGGCTGCGCCGAAGGCGAGTGCGGGGCGTGTACCGTCTTTTTGGATGGCATCGCCGTGTTGAGTTGTCTGGTTCCTGCCACTCGCGCCCATCACAGCGAAATTGTCACCATCGAAGGGATTGACCATCATCCCGTGCAGGAAGAATTTGTGGCGGAGGGCGCGGCGCAGTGCGGTTACTGCACGCCCGGTTTCATTATGAGCGGTGTTTCGCTGCTGACCGAAACGCCCGCGCCGACCACCGATGATATCAAACAAGGTTTTGCCGGAAATCTGTGTCGCTGCACGGGCTATTACAAAATCATTTCTGCGGTTGAAAAAGCCGCCAAAACGGAAGAGGAGGGCGCATAATGGCTATCGTTGGAAAATCTGTCCGCCGTCTCGACGGTTGGGGAAAAGTAACGGGCAAAACCCTGTACCCCGGCGACCGCGATTTTGAAAATCAATTGTGGATGAAAGTGCTGTTTGCCAACCGCCCCCACGCCCGCATTTTAAAAATTGACACATCCGCTGCCGAAGCGCTGGACGGGGTTATCACCGTGCTGACCGCCGCCGATGTGCCGGTAAACGAATATGGGTTGCAAATGCCCGACCAGCCGGTGCTGTGCGGACCCGGTTCGAGCAAACCCGGCGCGGATGTGGTGCAATTTGTCGGCGACCAAGTGGCAGTGGTCATCGCCGAAACGGAACAAATTGCCGAGCGCGCTCGCGATTTGATTCAAGTGGACTATGAAGATTTGCCGGTTATCACCGACCCGCTGGTGGCGATGGAACCGGATGCGCCGCAATTGCACGTCGATTCTCCCGATAACGTGGTGTATGCCGACCACATTCGGCACGGCGATGTGGATTCGGCGTGGGATGATTGCGATGTGATTGTGGAAGGCACGTACCACACCCCGCCGCAGGAACACGCCTACCTCCAGCCCGAAGCGGGCACGGCGACCATCGATGACGAAGGGCGCATCACCGTCTATTGCGTCGGGCAGTGGGCGTGGGAAGAGCAAATGCAAATTGCGCACGCGCTCGATATGCCGCCGGAGAAAATTCGGGTGGTGTACGATGCCATCGGCGGCGCATTCGGCGGGCGAGAAGATATTTCCATCCAGATAATTTTGGCGCTGGCAGTGAAAAAACTGCAATCGATGGGCGTCAATCGTCCCGTGAAACTCATCTGGTCACGCGAAGAATCCATCATCGGACACTGCAAACGCCACCCGATGACCATCTTCGCCAAATGGGGCGCGAAAAAAGACGGCACGCTCGTTGCCGCCGAAATGAAAATCATCGCCGATGCGGGCGCATATATGTACACCAGCAACAAAGTGCTGGGGAACGCGGTCATCACCTGCACCGGGCCGTATGCGTGGCAGCATGCCAAAGTGGACGGGTATGCCGTGTACACCAACAACCTGCCGCACGGCGCATTTCGCGGATTTGGCGCACCGCAGGGACAATTTACCGCCGAAAGCCAGATGAACAAACTGGCGGAAAAACTGGGCATCGACCCGGTGGAACTGCGGATGAAAAATCTATTGGACGAAAATACGCCGCTGACGGTGGGCACGCCCATTCCGGGCGGCATCAGCCTGAAAACCGTGCTGGAAGATGCGGCACGCGCCATCGGCTGGACACAAGATGCGGACGAGCACTGGATTGCCCCGCAGGCAAGCGGCACGAACGGCGTTCAACGCGGTATCGGGATTGCGCTCGGGTTCAAAAATATCGGGTTCAGTTTTGGGTATCAGGAAAACAGTTGGGCGCGGGTGAAACTGGAGGGCGATGCAGAAATCGAAGCGGCGCATCTGTATATTGCCGGCGCGGATGTGGGGCAGGGGCATCACACCGCGATGGCACAAATTGCCGCCGAAACGCTCAACGTGCCGCTGGAAAAAGTGGTGCTGCACGTCTCCGATACCGCCATCACCGGCAGTTCCGGCAGCGCGTCGGCATCGCGGCTCACATTTATGGCGGGGAATGCCGCCGCCGGGGCGGCACAAGCCGCGCTGAAAAAATGGCAGGATGAAGAACGTCCCGCCGATGCGGAATACACCTATCTCGCGCCGAAAACCACCCCGTTCGACCCGGAAACCGGGCAGTGTATGCCGAATTTCGCCTACGGGTATATCGCCGAAGCGGTGGATGCCTCGGTGGATACCGACACCGGATTCATCAACGTGCACCGGGTAGTGGTCGCCGATGATGTCGGGAAAGCCATCAACCCGCAGCAGGTGGTTGGGCAAATCGAAGGGGCAATTGTGCAGGCGCACGGTTACACCGTGATGGAAGAATTCAAAATGCGCGACGGACGGGTACTCACACCGCATTTCAGCACCTATCTCATCCCCGGCATTTATGATATTCCCGAGCGGGTCGATTCCATTTTGGTGGAAGACCCGCACCCCGAAGGGCCATTCGGCGCGCGGGGAATGGCGGAAATGCCGTATGTCATTTACGCCCCGGCGGTCACTGCGGCGGTGAAAAACGCCACCGGCGTGTGGTTCGATGACTTCCCGCTGACACCGGAACGGGTTCTGCGCGGGTTGGGCAAGTTGGGATAGGGATAGGGATAAAATTCACCCATTCGTGACCCAGACTTGAGACTTGAGACTTGAGACACTGCCCCGAAACCCCACGCGCCACTTTGACAGACTCGGCGGTTATGGCTATAATGCGCCCGTAAATTGATAGCCCTGGTGGCGGAATTGGCATACGCAGCAGGTTGAGGGCCTGTGCCCGAATGGGCGTGAGAGTTCGAGTCTCTCCCAGGGCATTTTCAGTGCAGAACACCCCAACAGAACCATTGGGGTGTTTTTTCGTTTTGCGCAGGAATATTGACGCACCACGAAAGGTGTGTTACTTTAAAAGTAGTTTCTCCCCGTATATGAAAGGAATGAAAAATGGCAGCAAACTTATGGCACGATTTGGATGTCGGACCGGATACCCCGGAAATTATTTATGCAATTGTAGAAATTCCCAAAGGCTCGCGCAATAAATACGAATATGGTAAAAGATTGGGCGTCATCAAACTCGACCGCGTGCTCTTTTCATCGCTCTATTACCCCGGCGATTACGGCCTCATCCCCCGCACGCTGTACGATGACGGCGACCCGCTCGATGTGCTGGTGATGGTCAACGAACCAACCTTCTCCGGCTGTGTCATCGAAGCGCGCCCCATCGGGCTGTTCAAAATGCTCGATCGGGACGAACACGACGATAAAGTGCTGGCGGTTCCTGCCCGCGACCCGCTCTTTCAGGATTATAAAGATATCAACGACATTCCGAAACACTATCTCCGCGAAGTGGCGCATTTCTTTGAGGTTTACAAAGATTTGGAAGGACACCGCACCAAACCCATCGGCTGGGAAGGCGCAGCGGCGGCAAAAGAAGCCATCATCCGTTCCCGAAAACTCTATTACGAGAAATTTGGTGGGGGCGTGCGGTTATAGACTGCTTTCGACACACAGCGCAGGGTAATCCGCTCTGCGCTGTTTTCTTTTTTCCCGAAAATTCGATATAATGCCATCATTAGTTTTTCAACGAGGATGCTATGCTGATCACCAAGAACATCGAACTGGTTCGGCGTGAACGATGGGCTGACCCCGGCCAAACGTGGGGATTTGTGCCCACGATGGGCGCTCTGCACGAAGGCCATTTGTCGCTGGTGCGCTGTGCGCGCGCCGAAAATAGCCGTGTCGCGGCGAGTATTTATGTTAACCCGACTCAATTCGCGCCCACCGAAGATTTGGACGCATACCCCCGTCAGTTGGAGCGCGATTTGGAACTTTTGCGCGCCGAAGGGGTCGATTTGGTTTTCACGCCGTCTGATACAGAAATGTATCCGCCCGGTTTCCAAACGTACGTTTCGGTGGAAAATGTAACCCGTGTGCTGGAAGGTGCATCACGCCCGACCCACTTTCGTGGGGTGGCGACGGTGGTCGCCAAACTATTCAACATCGTGCAGCCAACCCGCGCCTATTTTGGGCAGAAAGATGCCCAGCAAACGGTGGTCATCCGCCAAATGGTGCGCGATTTGAATTTCCCGGTGGATGTGATTGTCTGCCCCATCGTCCGTGAACCGGATGGGCTGGCGATGAGTTCCCGAAACCAGTATCTGCATGGCGAAACCCGCACCGCGGCAACTGTGCTCTACCGTGCGCTGATGGCGGTGCAATCGGCATTTGAGCACGGCGAGCGCAACGCCGAAACCTTGCGCGCGCTGATGCGCGATACCATCGCCGCCGAAAAACTGGCGCGGCTCGATTATGTCAGTGTCGCCAACCCTGACACGCTGCAGGAACTGGACACCATCGCCGATTCGGCACTCTGTTCGCTGGCGGTATTTTTCGGCAAAACCCGTTTAATCGACAATATAATTTTGGAGGAATCTGAATGAGTTACCAACTCTCCCCATGGGATTTGAGCGACCTGCTTCCCGATACCGAGGAATCAACCGTTGCCGCCGCCACCGAACGCCTGCAAGCCGCCGTGAATGCGGTGGAAGCCACCCGCGATTCACTGTCGGCGGAAATGGATCCGGCAATATTTAAAGAGGTGCTGGATAGATTTGAAACCGTCACCCGCGAGGCATACCGTCTGAGCGCGTATGCCGATTTGTGGTTTTCCGCAGACACACAATCGGAAAAGGCGTTGAGTTTCAAAGGCCAGATGGATCAATTGATGCTGGATGTGCAAAACCGCACGCTCTTTCTGTCGCTGTGGTGGAAATCGCTGGATGATACCGCCGCCGAACGGCTATTGCCCGTTGCTGGCGATTTGACATATTATCTGCAAAAATTACGTAGTTTCAAACCGTTTACCCTTTCCGAGCCGGAAGAGAAAATCATCAACCTGAAAGATGTGAACGGCATCAGCGCGGTGGTCACGCTGTACGATATGATTACCAACAAATTCGAGTTCACGCTGACGGTGGATGGCGAAGAGAAAAAACTCACACGCGAGGAATTATCGGTATATGTGCGCAATGCCAACCCCGATTTGCGGAAGGCGGCATACGATGAACTCTATCGCGTTTATGGCAACGAAGGCACGCTGCTGGCGCAAATTTACAATTACCGCGTGCGCGATTGGGCAAACGAACAATTGCAATTGCGCCATTTTTCTTCGCCCATTGCCGTGCGAAACCTCATCAACGACCTGCCCGACACGGTGGTAGACACCCTGCTCGATGTGGTGGCGGAACAAGCTCCCATTTTCCACCGCTATTTTAAATTGAAAGCCAAATGGCTGGGCATGCCCAAACTGCGGCGATACGATATTTATGCACCGCTCAGCAAATCATCCAAAACGATAGATTATGATACCGCCGTCAACATGGTGCTCGACACGTTTGACGGTTTTTCGGCGGAAGTGGGACAGCAGGCGCGCCGTGTTTTCGCCGACCGCCATATTGATTCAGAAGTGCGGCCGGGCAAGCGCGGGGGGGCATTCTGCGCCAGTATTTTGCCGGAATTGTCGCCGTATGTGCTGGTAAATTACACCGGCGAAGTGCGTGACGTGGCAACACTGGCGCACGAAATGGGGCACGCCATTCACGCCATGATGGCGCAGGAACATTCGGTGCTCACCTTCCATTCCGCCCTGCCGATGGCAGAGACTGCCTCCGTTTTCTCGGAGATGCTGCTCACCGACCGGCTGCTTTCGGAAGAGAAAGACCCCGCCGTGCGCCGTGATTTGCTGGTTGCCGCGCTGGATGATGCGTATGCCACCGTGCTGAGACAGGCGTATTTTGTACTTTTTGAGCGAGAAGCGCATAAATTGCTGGCAGAAGGCAAAACCGTCGCCGATTTGAATACGGCATATATGGCAAACCTGCACCGGCAATTCGGTGATGTTATCGACATCAGCGACAATTTCAAATGGGAATGGATTTCCATCCCGCACATCTATCACGTGCCGTTTTACTGTTACGCATACAGTTTCGGGCAGTTGATGGTGTTGGCGCTTTATCGCCGCTATAAAGAGGTGGGCGAGGCGTTTGTGCCGCAATACCTGCGAATTTTGTCGTATGGCGGCTCTGCCAGCCCGACCCACATTCTCACCGAAGCTGGTATCGACGTGAGCGACCCCGAATTTTGGCGCGGCGGTTTCCGCGTGCTGGAAGAGATGATTGACGAATTGGAGGCGTTGGAGGGGTAGCGATTTGCCCGATGATAGCCGATTTCATCCTTCGATAACGTCAGTTCGGGGTTTTGTCATTCCGGAAGTTTGCCCGGCGAATTGTCCGAAAGCCACAGCAAAAAGTTATGGATTCCCGCCTTCGCACCCGCAGGGCACAGAACCGTATATTTTCGATTTCCCCCATCCCCCCTGTGTCCCCCCTTCCCCCGTGGGGGAGGGGGGAAAATTTGTATTCCGAAATGTCAATTTCTTCCGAATTTAAGACTGCGTAACATAAGTTACTCAGAGTGAGAAATCGACAGACCCACTGACTGCTGACTGCTGACTGCTGATGACTGACCACTGACCGCTATCTTGCAATCAAGCCCCAAAAAACGTGAAACATTATTCGCCCATTTACCCCGTTTTCGGGTATAATGGGCGCTGATTTTTATTGAAGGACTCATCTATGCAACCCATTCCCCAAAAAATTGCCGCCGAGTTGAATCTGCACCCGGCGCAAGTTGAGCGCACCATTGCCCTGTTTGACGACGATAACACCCTCCCGTTTGTCGCCCGCTACCGAAAGGAAGTTACCGGCGGGCTGGACGAAGAGCAATTGCGGCAAATCAAAGAACGCTTGTCTGCCCTGCGAAAATTGGCAGAACGCCGCGAAACTATCCTGAAAACCATCGCCGAGCAGGGCAAACTGACCCCCGAACTGCAATCGAAAATTGAAGCGGCAGAGACGATGCAAGCGCTGGAAGACCTGTATCTGCCGTACCGACCCAAACGCCGCACCCGCGCCACCATCGCCCGCGAGCGCGGGTTGGCGCCGCTGGCGCAGGCCATTCTATCCCGTCAAAATGAAAGCGGGGTGGATGTCGCCGCGCTGGCAGCCGATTTTCTGTCGGAGGACGTGCCCAACCCCGAAGCCGCCCTCGCCGGGGCGCGCGATATCATCGCCGAAACGGTGGCGGAAGATGCCGACACGCGCGCCAACATTCGCGGATACACCAATGCCACCGCATATCTGGCGGTATCGGCGACCAAAAATGCCGCCGAAAAAGACCCGCGCCGCATTTATGAAATGTATTACGATTACCGCGAACCGCTCTATCTCATTCCGCCCCACCGATTGCTCGCCATCAATCGCGGCGAACGCGACGGTGTGCTGTCGGTGAAACTGGAAGTGGAGACCGATACCGCTGTCGGCAAAATTGAAAGCCGGTTCATCACCCATAAAAATGGCGCGTTCACCGAGCAGTTGAAACTCGCGGTTGCCGACGCATACAAACGCCTGCTCGCCCCGTCCATCGAGCGGGAAGTGCGCCAACTTCATTCCGCCGAGGCGGACGAGCACGCCATCAATAATTTCAGTGTGAACCTGAAAAATTTGCTGATGCAGCCGCCTGTCAAAGGGAAAGTGACGCTGGGGATTGACCCCGGCTATCGCACCGGCTGTAAAGTGGCGGCGGTGGATGCCACCGGCAAATTTATCGCCGGGGCGACCATTTACCCCCATCCGCCGAAAAAACAGTGGACGGCGGCGAAAGAAGTTCTGAAAAAGATGATGCGTCAAACCGGCGCAGAAGTGCTGGCAATCGGCAACGGCACTGCCAGCCGAGAAACCGAGCAACTCGCCGCGGAAGTCATCAAAGAAACGGGACGCGGGGCGTATGTGATGGTCAGTGAAGCAGGCGCATCGGTATATTCCGCGTCGCCGCTGGCACGGCAGGAATTTCCCGATTTGGATGTGAGCATGCGCGGCGCGGTATCCATCGCCCGCCGATTGCAGGACCCGCTGGCGGAATTGGTGAAAATCGACCCGAAAGCCATCGGCGTGGGGCTGTACCAGCACGATGTGAACCAGAAGCAACTCGGTGAAACGCTCGATGCGGTGGTGGAAAGTGTGGTCAACAGCGTGGGGGTGGACGTGAACACCGCCAGCGCATCGCTGTTGAGTTATGTTTCGGGGGTGAGCAAACGGGTGGCAAACGCCATCGTTGCCCATCGAGACGCGCACGGCGCATTCAAAAACCGCCGCGAGTTGAAAAAGGTCAAAGGGCTGGGCGAAAAAACATACCAGCAGGCAATCGGTTTTTTGAAAATTCCGCAAAGCGACAATCCGCTAGACAACACCTTCATCCACCCCGAATCGTATCCGGTGGTGGAACGCCTGTTTGCCCATTTGGGGGTGGAAGGGGATGAGCCCGACCTGCCGGCGCGCATCAACAAATTGCGTCGGTTGCCCGCCCGCGATATGGCGGCGCTGGCAAAAAAACTCGATGTGGGCGAGTTGACTCTGCGCGATATTCTGGAATCACTGGCGAAACCGGGACGCGACCCCCGCGATGATTTGCCCGCGCCGCTGCTCCGCGCCGATGTGCTGTCGCTGGACGATTTGCAACCCGGCATGGTGCTGAAAGGCACGGTGCGCAACGTGGTGGATTTCGGCGCGTTTGTGGATATCGGTGTGAAACAGGACGGGCTGGTACACATTTCGCAGATGGCAGACCGTTTTATCGAAAATCCGCATCAGGTGGTCAGTGTGGGCGATGTGGTGCAGGTGCGCGTTTTGAATGTCGACGCAGAACGTGGTAGAATTGGGCTTTCAATGAAGGACGTGTAGCACGCTATGCCAAATGGAAACTCGCTCAGCAAAACATACGGGCGACCCAGAAATGTTGATATTCACGATTTTTCGGAGGACCGCAGCCCGCAAATTTTAATTTTGGGTTTTCTGGCGATAGTTTTGCTGGGCACGGTGCTGTTGATGCTGCCCATCGCCACCGAAAATCATGTGCCGTTGGATTGGCGGGAGGCGCTGTTCACGTCGACATCTGCCGTGACGGTAACCGGGCTGATTGTGGTCAGCACGGTTGAACGGCTCAGCACGTTTGGCGAGATGGTTGTTCTCGGGTTGATTCAAGTGGGCGGATTGGGTTTCGTCATTCTGTCGGTGCTGTTTTTGCGGTTGATTGGGCGACGGGTAGCCATGCGCGAGCGCGTTATTTTGCGGCAAACGATGGGCGTGCACAAATCACACGGCATTTTGGATTTGGCAGTCGCCGTTTTGGTGGTGGTGCTCGGCATCGAAGCAACTGGCGCGCTGATTCTGTTTTTCACATGGTGGGATGACATGGGGGCGGCGCAAGCAGCATATTATGCCATGTTCCATTCCGTGTCAGCATTTTGCAACGCCGGGTTCGATTTATTCCACGGCACCAACGACCCGAACTTGCTTTCCACCCGCGCCGACCCGATTGCCAGTTTGACGCTGGCAACACTCATCACCATCGGCACGATGGGCATCACCGCCGTGTTCGATTTGCTGGCTTTTC
>JANTHQ010000002.1 GCA_024762375.1 Anaerolineaceae bacterium | reverse complement strand
GAGCGAACTGCCATACCGCTGTGGCTCATTTGGGTCGTGGGAATCGCGCTGGCGGGTGGCATGCTACTGTTTGCCGCGAACGTTATTTTGCGCCGGCAAGTATCGCTGCGAACCCAAGCCCTTCAGCAGGAAATGGAAGAACACAAACGCACCGCCGAAGCGCTGGCCGCCAGCGAAGCCCGATACCGCAATCTGGTGGAAAACTCTCCCGTGCCGATTTTTGTGCATCGGGGCGGAAAATTTGTGTATCTCAACCCGGCAGCGGTGAAATTGCACGGTGTAAATTCGGCGGATGAACTTATCGGCAAACCGTTGGCAAGTTTTTTGCCGCCGAATTATGTGCCGCAACTGGAAAGACGTCTCGCCGAAGCGGCATCCGGGGCGCGGCACGTGCGAGTTTCGGAAACCAAAATTCAGCGTGCGGACGGCTCGGTGGTGGAGGTGATTGTTTCGGCGATGCCGGTGGAATATGCCGGCGAAACCGCGCAGTTGGTGATTGCACAAGATATCACCGAGCGAAAACAAGCGGAGGAACAATTGCAGGCCTACGCTACCGAACTCGAGCGCAGCAATAGCGAGTTACAAGATTTCGCCTATGTCGCTTCGCACGATTTACAGGAACCGCTGCGGAAAATTCGGATATTTGGCGAACGACTGCAAACCAAATATGGTGATAAACTGGATGCCGGGGGACGCGATTATTTGGCTCGAATGGAGAGCGCTGCTCAGCGTATGCAGCGGCTCATCGAAGATTTGCTGGCATTTTCGCGGGTAACGACCCACGCGCAGCCATTCGCGCCGATCGATTTGAATGCGGTGGTGGCGGGTGTGATGCAAGATTTGGAAACCCGTATCGCCGAAGCGAATGCGACGGTTGATGTTGGGCAGTTGCCCACCATCGAAGCCGAGCCGACCCAGATGCGCCAACTGTTCCAAAATCTTATCGGCAATGCCATAAAATTTCATCGGGATGGTGTGCCGCCGAATGTAACCATTTCTGCCGAATGCCGACTGGATGCGGTTGAACACCGCGAAATGTGCCGCATCACCGTTGCCGACAACGGTATTGGGTTTGACGAGAAATATCTCGACCGGGTGTTTGGTGTGTTCCAGCGATTACACAGCCGCAGCGAGTATCCCGGCACGGGTGTGGGGCTGGCGCTGTGCCGAAAAATCGTGTTGCGCCATCAGGGAACCATCACCGCCAAAAGCACGCCGGGCGAAGGCGCGACGTTCATCGTAACCCTGCCGACGCGGCAAAATCCGTCCATTTCAGAGGCGTAATCGTGCCAAAAAATTCAATTTATGGTACACTTTTTCGCCGGTAAGTTTACCGCGAGAGGTTTGCATGCACAAAAAACGAATGATATTCATTTTTGCTGCTATGCTCGCCGTGCTCAGTGTTTCGGCGTGCAGCAGATACCCGTTATTGTACGATGTGTCGATTTCACCGGACACCATTTCTCCGAATGGTGACGGCATCGCCGATGCAACCCGTTTCAGTTACAAATTATCACGCAGTGCCGATTTGTCCATCTATTTGGTGGATGAACAGGGCAGCGAACATTATTTCCGCGACCATCGCCGCCGTTCTCAGGGCAGTTATCGGGTGGATTTTGGCGGCGTGATTGACGGCGCAATGCTGCCCGATGGGAAATATACGTGGGTGGTCGAAGCCGTAACCGATGACGGCGAAACCAAGCGTGAAAATGGCACGCTCACCATAGAAAACGCTGATACCAGCCGCCCGGAATTGCAGGGATTCAGCGTGTATCCCAAAGAATTCACCCCCAACCGCGACGGCATCAACGACCGCGTGACCATCAACTATTATCTCACCAAAAAAGCCGATGTGCAGGTGTATCTCATCGCCCCCGATGGCGAAACGCGCTATCCCATTGATGAAAAAGAACGCGATGTGGAGCCGGGCGAGCCGGGATTCCACACCTATGATTATGAAGGCGGCGTCGATTTGGGCGCAGAGCCGCCCCCCGACGGCACATACATCATCCGCGCCGAAGCAGTGGACACGGTGGGCAACCGCACGGTGGTGACCGATACACTCACCATCAGCGAAGGCGGCGTTCCCCGCGCGGATATCGTCAGCGGTGATGTGGAGTTTTTCAACCCGGAAACGGGTGACCGCACTGTACCGCTGGGGCACACGCTGGCATTCACGCTGACGGTGGAAAATTTCGGTGATGTGCCGATTCGCACCATCGGCCCGACTTCCGGCACGCATTATACCAGCGATGAAAATTTCAACACGCTCGGTTTTCCGCAGTCGTCAGGCACGTGGCGGGTCGGCATCGATTTTGAGGGCAATCCGAGCTATGCGTACCCGTATCGCTGGGCCGTCGGCAATTTGGACGAGCTGGAGCAGCGTGTCATCAATGGGCACACCGAATACTATCTGATGCCCGGCAAACGTGCCATCGTAACCGGCAGCATCCAACTGGTCGATATTCCACTGGGCAATAAAGATACCGTCTATTTTTGGGCCGGGCTCATCCACGAAGATGTGGCAATTGATGCGTTCAATGACCATGTTGACCCGACACAAATCAATATTGGGTTTTAGCCGAATACTGACAGCAGTCAGCATTTAACTCATTTTCAAAGGAGAAAAATTATGACCACCCCGATTCAATCCTACCTTGCCAAAACCGCACCGGAAGACATCAACGCCGCGTTTTTGGCATATATTGCCAACCTCACCGAAGTGGCGAGCGTTGCCCCGAATGTGGCGCGAACCATCGTGCAGGAACTGGCAGACCAGCGCGCGAATCTGAAACTCATCGCCAGCGAAAACTATTCTTCGCTGCCGACCCAGTTGGCAATGGGCAATCTGCTCACCGATAAATACGCCGAGGGCTATCCCGGACACCGTTTTTACGCCGGTTGCGATAACATCGACGATGTAGAAGGGTATGCCGCGCAAAAAGCGTGCGAGATTTTCGGCGCGGAACACGCCTATGTGCAGCCCCACAGTGGCGCAGATGCGAACATGATTGCCTACTGGGCAATTTTGACCGCACGGGTGGAAACCCCCGCGCTGGAAGAACTCGGCGAAATGAACCCGTCGCACCTGTCGCGCGAAGATTGGGACACCATCCGCGCCAAATTGGGCAACCAGCGGCTGATGGGTCTCGATTATTATTCCGGCGGGCATCTGACACACGGCTACCGCTTCAACGTTTCCGCGCAGATGTTTGACGCTTACACCTACACCGTCAACCGCGAAACGGGCCTGCTCGATTATGATGAACTCGAAGCCATGGCGATGGAGGTCAAACCGCTCATCCTGCTGGCGGGATACAGTGCTTACCCCCGCGCCATCAATTTCCGCCGCATGCGCGAAATTGCCGACAAAGTGGGCGCGGTTTTCATGGTCGATATGGCGCACTTTGCCGGGCTGGTTGCCGGTGGCGTGTTCGAAGGCGATTTTAACCCCGTGCCGCACGCGCACGTTGTCACCACCACCACCCACAAGACCCTGCGCGGCCCGCGCGGCGGGATGGTACTCTGCAAGCAGGAATTTGCCGAATATGTGGACAAAGGCTGCCCGATTGTCATCGGCGGTCCCATTCCGCAGGCGATTGCCGCCAAAGCCGTGGCATTCACCGAAGCGGCGAAACCGGCATTCAAAACTTATGCCCGCAACATTGTGGAAAACGCCCGCACACTCGCCGAAGCCTGCATCGCCGAGGGGATGACCGTCGCCACCGGTGGCACGGATAACCATATGCTGCTCATCGACGTGCGCCCCTTCGGGTTGAACGGGCGGCAGGCGGAAAGCGTTCTGCGCGAAGTGGGGATGACCCTCAACCGCAACGCCCTCCCGTTCGACACCAATGGCCCATGGTACACCAGCGGCCTGCGCATTGGTACACCGGCGACCACCACGCTCGGCATGGGCGCGGATGAGATGAAAGAAATCGCCGCCATCATCAATTTGGTGCTGTCGAACACCGTGCCCGCCACCATCGAAAACGGGAAAAACGCGGGCAAACCGAGCAAAGCGCGGTATGTGCTGGATGACGCCATCCGCACCGAAGCCAAAGCGCGCATTGCGGCACTGTTGGAAAAATACCCCGTTTACCCCGAACTCGATTTGGCATTTTTGCAGGAACATTTTGGTTAAAAACAGATAGGGATAGAGATAGAGAGAATGGGCATACGCCATACTTTTCCTATCCCTATCCCTCTCCCCATCCCTATGCGTTTATCCATCATCATTGTTAGTTGGAACACAAAAGAATTGCTGCGCGAATGTCTCCTTTCGGCATTGGCAGACGCGCAGGACAGCGCGCTGGACGCCGAAACCTGGGTGGTGGACAACGCCAGCAGCGACGGCACACCGCAAATGGTGCGCGATGAATTTCCGCAGGTGCGGCTCATCGCCAGCGAAACAAATCTCGGCTTTGCAGCGGGCAACAATGCCGCCCTGCGCGCGCTCGGTTTCCCCGACCGGCTCGATTCGCAACCGGACGCAGTGCTGCTGCTCAACCCCGATACCATCATCAAACCGGGCGCACTGCGGGCAATGGTCGATTTTCTGCTGGCAGAGCCGAAAGTCGGCATTGTGGGCGCAAATCTGCAATTTGGCGACGGCTCATTTCAGCACGGCGCGTATGGCTTTCCCGGACTCTGGCAGTTGGCGATTGAATTGCTGCCACTGCCGGGTCGGCTGTACGAAAGCCGGCTCAACGGGCGCTATCCCATCGAGTGGTATGAGCGCGGCGAACCGTTTCCGATTGACCACCCGCTCGGCGCAGCGATGATGGTGCGCGCCGAGGCCATTTGGCAGGCAGGGTTGCTCGATGAAACCTACAAAATGTATGTGGAAGAAGTTGACTGGGCGTGGCGCATCAAACAGCGCGGATGGGCGGCATATTGTGTACCTTCGGCGCACATTGTGCATTTTGGTGGACAAAGTACGGGGCAAATCCGCACCGAATCGTTCATTAATCTCTGGCAAAGCCGATACCACTTCTACCGGATACGGTATCACGGCTGGCGACTCGCGCTGGCACGAAAAATTGTGCAGTGGGGAATGAAACGCATCGCCCGCCAAACACCCGCACTGGCAGAAGCGTGCCACCGGGTGGTGGCAATTTGGCGGGATATGTGAGAATGAGCGGGTGAGAGAGTGAGAGTTACCACGATGTTGGACTTTGGGCTTGAAATCTGAAACCTTGAACCAGAAACCTGAAACCAAAAACCTTGAACCAAAAACCTGAAACCCCAACCCTCATCGCCGTGATTCTGGCGAAAAACGAAGCGAAACACATCGCCGCGTGCATCGATTCTGTGCAGTGGGCGGACGCCGTCATGCTCGCCGATTCGTTCAGCGATGACGGTACAACCGCCATTGCCCGCGAAAAAGGCGCGATTGTTCGCCAGCATAAATTTGTCAATTTCAGCGTCAATCGCAACTTGGCGCTGAAAGACGCGGCGGAACTCGGCGCAGCGTGGCTCTTTTTCATCGACGCGGATGAACGTGCCACCCCCGAACTGGCGGCGGAAATTCGGCGGGTGATTGCCGAGCGCCCCGAAGTGGGCTGGTGGGTTCCGCGCTATAATGTGATGTGGGGGCACACCATGAAAGGCGGCGGCTGGTATCCCGACGCCCAATTGCGGCTGCTGAAAATCGGGCGTGCACATTATGATGAAGCCCGCGAAGTTCACGAATTTGCCGAGTTGAACGGCACAGACGCCACACTCCGCGAGCATTTGATTCATTACAATTATGAATCGCTGGCGCATTTCCGGCTCAAACAGAATCGCTATCTAAATTACGAAGCCAAAATTCTTTTCCAGCGCGGCATTCACGCCAAACCGTGGACGTATTTTTCGATGCCCGCACGGGAATTTTTCCGGCGATATGTGACATTGGGTGGCTATAAAGACGGGCTGTTGGGGTTGGAATTGTGCGGGTTGATGGCATGGTATATGTTCAAAACCTACGTGCGATTGCGCAAATTATATCGCCGCGCAGGTAGTATTTCAAATTAGATCACGTCATTCCCGCGAAAGCGGGAATCCATAAATTTTGGCTTTGGATTCCGGATAAATTCCTGCGGAATTTTCCGGAATGACGTTTTTCAATATTCGCCCTCGTACTGAATCCTACCCAAACCCTCGCCGATTTTTGACAAACCTCCGAAAAAAGTTTAAAACAATAGCGGTTGTGTGCAGTGCGCACAATGATTGCGGGCAAAAATCGTTTGTTCGCACAAAATTACACGGAGACGGCGCAGTCTCTTTCAAACTGCCGAGATGCGCCGTGCCGCGTCTTTTTTGTTTTCAGGAGGATTTTCAATGACTGAAGAACGTCCGAAAGATTTACTTTCCGGAAACGAAGCGATTGCCCGCGGCGCATGGGAAGCGGGTGTCACATTTGCATCCGGCTACCCGGGCACGCCCAGCACCGAAATTCTGGAGAATTTCGCCCGCTATCCGGGCATTTACGCCGAGTGGGCGCCCAACGAGAAAGTTGCGCTCGATGCCGCCATCGGCGCGGCGTATGCCGGGCGGCGCGCGCTGGCAACGATGAAACATGTCGGGTTGAATGTGGCGGCGGATTCGTTCTTTTACGCCTCGATGACCGGTGCGGAAGCCGGGCTGGTCATCATTTCTGCCGATGACCCGCAGATGCACTCATCGCAGAACGAGCAGGACAATCGCAATTATGCCAAATTTGCCCGCGTGCCGTGTCTTGACCCCGCCGACAGCCAAGAGGCACGCGATATGGTTATCGCCGGATTCGACATCAGCGAGCAGTTTGACACGCCGGTGCTGGTGCGGCCCACCACCCGCATTTCGCACTCATTCACAATGGTTGAATCTTCCGATGAGCGGTTGGATGTGCCGCCGCGCATCAAAAAATTCCCCAAAAATCCACAAAAATACGTGATGGTTCCCGCCAATGCCCGCCATCGCCACCCGTTCATCGAAAAACGATTGCAGGCGTTAAAAGATTTCGCCGAGACATTCCCGCTCAACCGCACCGAATGGCGCGACACCGAATTGGGTATCATCACCGGCAGTGTGGCATACCAATATGCCCGCGAAGTTTTCCCCGAAGCGTCCATCCTGAAATTGGGGATGAGTTACCCATTGCCGATGCAGATGATTGCCGATTTCGCCCGCCGCGTCAAACGGCTCATCGTGCTGGAAGAACTCGACCCGTTTATCGAAGAGCACGTGCGGCTGGCAGGGATCCCCGTCGAGGGGAAATCGATTTTCCCGCTGTGCGGCGAACTGAATCCGACCATCGTGCGCAACGCCGCCATCGAAGCCGGTTTGCTCCCCGCCGAACATTTCATCCCCCCCACCGAACTGCCCGAAAAGATGCCACCCGTGCCGGTGCGACCGCCGGTGCTCTGTCCGGGCTGTCCGCATCGCAGCACATTTTGGGCAATCAAAAAACTGCATCTGCCCATCAACGGCGATATTGGCTGTTACACGCTGGGGGTGGTGCACCCGCTGGATGCCATCGACACCACCGGCTGTATGGGTGCGGGCATCGGTGTGGCGCACGGCGCCAGCAAATCTACCGGCAGAAAACACGTGGCGGTCATCGGCGATTCGACTTTTTTCCACACCGGGATTCCCGCGCTGGCAAATGTGGCGTATAATAACAGTCCGGTTATCACGGTGATTATGGACAATCGCGTCACGGCGATGACCGGCGACCAGCCGAATCCCGGCACGGGGAAAAATTTGATGGGCGGTGATGCACCGCGCATCGAGTTGGAACCGCTGGTGAAAGCGATGGGCATCAAACACGTGAAAAAAGTGGATGCTTACGATGAAAAATCGGTGGAAACCACACTGAAGGAATTCAAACGGCTGGATGAACCATCAGTGCTGATTACCGAGCGGCCGTGCGCGTTGCTGCCGGAAGTGCGAAAAACGTATCAACCGTTAAAAGTGGATTTGGAAAAATGCGACGGTTGCGGCGTGTGTGTTCGCACCGGATGCCCGGCGCTGGTTCGCAGCAGCGAAATTCACGAAGAGAGCGGACGCGCCAAAGTGGAAATTGACCCGCTGTTGTGCACCGGTTGCGATTTGTGTGCGCAGGTTTGCCCGTCCGAGGCGATTACCTTCCGGGCGCAGATGGATGAGCTGGCATTTGCGACACACATTTAAATGACAAGTTACGAGTGACGAATAGCGAATGACAAAGGACAAAAAACAATGAAAACGATAAATTTTCTGCTAGCCGGTGTCGGGGGGCAAGGGGTATTGATGGCGAGCAACATTCTGGCATCGGTGGGAATGCTGGCCGGATATGACGTGAAAAAATCCGAAATTCACGGCATGTCACAGCGCGGCGGCAACGTGAGCAGTCACGTTCGCTGGGGCGAGATTGTCCATTCGCCCATCATCCCCGATGCGTCCGCCGATTTTCTGCTGGCATTTGAGGCGATGGAAGCGTTGCGCTACCTGCCGATGCTGCGCGCCGATTCGGTGGTGCTGATGGACCGGCATCAAATTGTGCCCGTCACCGTTACCAGCGGCGACGCCGTGTACCCGGAATATGCCGACATCGAAGGAACGTTGCGTCAAATTTCGCCGAACGTGCAGTGGGTTCCCGGTGTGGAACTGGCAGAGGAAATGGGCAACGCACGGGTGGCGAATATCATCACGCTGGGACTGCTGTCCACATATTTGGATGTGCCGGAATCGGTGTGGAAACAAGCCATCGCCCGGCGCGTGCCGCAGCGATTTGTGGAACTCAACTATCACGCGTGGGAAACCGGGCGGAAATTGCGAGAAACCGTCAATGCGTGAAGCGAAAAATGTACTGGGTGAACCACTGCAACCGTGCTCAATGGCGCCACTGACCGGTTTTTATCGGGATGGGAGTTGTTTCACCGGTGGCGAAGATGCCGGATTGCACACGGTTTGTGCAGAAATGACGGAAGAATTTCTGAATTTTTCGCGGATGGTGGGCAACGATTTGAGCACACCCATTCCGATGTATCGTTTTCCGGGGCTGAAACCCGGCGACCGCTGGTGTTTGTCGATGTTTCGCTGGATTGAGGCGATGGAAAACAATTTTGCGCCGCGCATCGATTTGGCGGCAACCCACATTTCTGTGCTGGAGTTCGTGTCGCTGGATGTTCTGCGACAGTATGCGCTTTAAAAAAAGGGACAGGTCATTGACCTGTCCCTGCAACGAATCGTGTTTATCTGAACCTGCGGATATTCCGCAGGTTTTTTATTGTTCCACAATCAGCGAAACATCATCCACATACATGGCGGTAACTTTGCCGTTGACGCGCACATTCACCGCGCCAAAATAGACGTAAATTGTCTGCCCGCGATATGCCGTTACATCGAAGGTTTGTTGCTGCCACGTTTGGTCGTTTTTCAGCATAGTGTTTAACTGTTGCAGCACGCGGAAATTCGCATCCAAAATCATCGTGATTTGCACGTCACCGCTGGGAATATCGCTGCTGACGGGATACACCCACGCCGAGAGTGTCGCTTTGGTGGCGTTGGCGGGGATGGTGACTTTCTGCGCGGCAGAACTGTATGTGAATTGGTCTTGCGCCGGGTCGGTGATGCCCACCACCGCCGAGCGTGCGCCGCTGTGAGCGCGTTCGGTGGTGTAGCGTCCGTCCACCGGAGTATCCATAAAGACCCACGCCGCATCATTCTCAAATCCGCCATTTTGGATGATGTCTCCGGCAACGGGTGTCGGGGTTGGCGGGGCGGGCGTGGGGGTTGCTGTCGGCGGCACGGGCGATGTTGCGGTGGCCGTCGGTGGGATAGTGGTTGCTGTCGGGGTGACACCTGGCGCGCCGGTGGGCGTCGCTGTCGGTGGCACAACCGATGTCGGGGTGGCGGTGGGGGGTGTCCCGCCCACAGAAGCCAGCGCATCTGCGGCTTGAATCAATCCTGCACCATATTCCTCATCTTCTCCGGCGACGCCCAAATCGAGTGCGGTGGATTTGATAGCATTTTCCAGCGCGTCAACCGACAATCCCGGATTTTCCGCCAGCAGCAGTGCCGCCAACCCGCTGACGTGTGGTGTCGCCATGGATGTGCCTTCCATAAACAGATAGCGGAACGTGTTGATTTCGCCGCTGCGGAAGGTTTGCTGCACAATCCCATCGCCGAAACCGTCGCCGTTTTGGTCAACCTGATTGTCGCCGCCGGGAGCAACCACGTCCAACGCCGCACCGTAATTGCTGTATCGCGCGCGGGTTTTGTCGAACCGCACCGCGCCGACCGCCAGCACGCTGTCGTATCGCGCCGGATATTCCACCACGCCGTTATTGTTTCCGGCTGCAGCGACCACCAGCACGCCCTGTGCACGGGCTTGATTGACGGCTTCTTCCAATGCCTGCGAACCGCTGTGCCCGCTCAAACTCAAATTGATGACTTTCGCGCCGTTGGCAACGGCAAATTCAATGCCCTGAATGATGCCGGCATACGTGCCCTGACCCAAACTGTCCAGCACTTTGATGGGCATAATGTTGGCATTGTATGCCACCCCGGCGACGCCTTCGCCGTTGTTGGTGCTTTGCGCCAGCGTGCCCGCCACGTGTGTGCCGTGCCCGTTGTCATCGTTGGGGTGAGTATCACCGTTGATGAAATCGTACCCGTTGACAAAATGGGTGTTCGCCAAATCCGGGGCTTGTTGGAACGATTGATAGGTTTCATACGCCACGCCGGTGTCCAAAATGGCAACGGTTACCCCGGTGCCGGTGCTCATATCCCACGCCGACGGCATCTGGATGGCATCCATATTCCATTGGTAACTGAAAAACGGGTCGTTGGGTGCGGCATACTGCGGAATGCCATCGGCGAACGCGACATAATTCGGTTCGGCATATTCCACAGCGTCATTTGCAGTGAGTTTTTCGGCGACATCCAGAATATTTTTGTCGGGATTGAACGACGCCACATAAAACTGACGAGCGTCACCGGTGCGAGCGCTGAGGGCTTCGAAACTTTCGCCGGTCACTTGTGAAATGGGGGTGAGCAGCGGACGTAATCCGGTGATACCGGTATCGGCAAATAGCGAATCGAGCAGGGGGTTATTCACCGATAGGCTTTGAATGCCTTCTTTTCGTTCTGTGGGCAATTGCTCAGCGACGGCATCACTGAATTTTACCAACACTTCACCGGGAACGTATGCCTCGGTGGCCGGGTTTACCAGCACCGTGGCCGAGTCATCCAACAGCGATTCTCCGTCGGCGGGTTGCGCTTTTCCGGCGGTGGGTTGCGCGCTTGCCGGCGTTTCCGGGCGAGCGCGGGCACAGGCTGTTAAACTTGCCAACAGCAGCGCAAAAAGCAGTAAAGATATGGGCAGCCGTTTCATATGATTCTCCATTTCATTGCAGATACAGTACTTTGGTACTTGATACCCCTAGTTTAACATAATTCTTGAATAGATGCAACACTGATTTTCAATTTTTAGTGCCGAATAGTTTTTCCACAGATATTATGCTATAATTTAGCCGAGAGTCGAAAATGGGAGAAAAAAATGACCTCGAACCCCGAAAAAACAAAAAATATCACCGTTGCAAAAGAAAAATTCGCAACAACCGATTCCGGAAACGGGCACAAACCACGAGATTTATCGGACCCGTCGCTCTATTTTAACCGGGAATTGAGTTGGCTGGAATTTAACCGCAGAGTGTTGGAAGAAGCGCAGGATGAGCGGCATCCATTGCTGGAGCGTGTAAAATTTCTGGCAATTTTCGGCTCGAATTTGGATGAGTTTTTTATGACCCGCGTTGCCGGTTTAAAACAGCAGCTCGATGCCGGTGTGGTGAAAGCCCCGCCCGATGGCATGACACCCGGCCAGCAACTCGCTGCCATTCGAAAAACGCTCAAACCAATGCTGCGTGATGTGCGCGATTTGTTGCACGAAGACTTATTGCCTGCACTTTCGGCGCTGGGTGTGCAATTGCACAATTTTAGCGATTTGAATGCAAAACAGCGTACCAGCGCCAATAACTATTTTATGGACGAAGTTTTTCCGGTGCTCACACCGCTGGCGTTCGACCCCGGCCGGCCATTTCCACACATTTCAAATCTCAGCCTGAATTTGGCGGTGCGTGTGTATAGCCCCCAAAAAGGGGAACATTTCGCCCGGTTGAAAGTGCCAAACTCGTTGCCGCGTTTTGTCCCGGTGCCCCATTCCGGCAGAAAATTGCCGTACAAACGTTTCCATTTTGTTTGGCTGGAACAATTGATTATCGCCAATCTGCATCATCTCTTTCCCGGACTGGACATTTTGGAAGCCTATCCCTTCAAAGTTACCCGCAACGCCGATATCGAAATTCAGGAAGATGAAGCGTCGGATTTGCTGACGACCATCGAAGCAGGGTTGCGCCGTCGCAGGTTCGGGCCGGTGGTGCGATTGACAATCGACAAATCGATGCCGGACCACATTCGCGATTTGCTGGTGCGAAATTTGCAGCTTGACCCGAAAGACGTTTTTGAAGTGGATGGCGCACTGAAATTGAGTGATTTCTGGGGGCTGTACAGTATCGACCGGTATGACCTGAAAGATTCGCCGTATGTGCCGGTTGTACCGCAAGCATTGCGCTCGTTGCCGGGCCCGGAAGCAATTTTCGGCGCGATTCGGCAGCACGATATTCTGTTGCACCATCCGTATGATTCATTTTTGCCGGTCATCGATTTTTTGAGAACTGCCGCCCGCGACCCGAAAGTGGTGGCTATCAAACAAACACTCTACCGCGTCGGGCGAGATTCGCCCATTGTGAAAGCGCTAATGGAAGCGCGCGAAAATGATAAAGAAGTGGCGGTGCTGGTGGAATTAAAAGCGCGCTTCGATGAGGAAAGTAATATCGGTTGGGCGCGGGCACTGGAGCGCGTGGGCGTGCATGTGGTGTATGGATTGCTGGGGCTAAAAACACACAGCAAAGTAACGATGGTTATTCGCCGCGAGCACGATGGCTTGCGCCGCTATCTGCATTTGGGAACCGGCAACTATAATGCCGTAACTGCCCAACTCTATACCGACTTGGGGCTTTTTACCACCGATGAAACTCTGGCAGAGGATGTGAGCCACCTGTTCAACCGGTTGACCGGATACTCAAACCTGACGGATTATAAAGAATTGCTTGTGGCGCCCGTAAACTTACGTCAGCGGATGCTGGAATTGATTGAACGCGAAATAAAGAAACATTCGTCATCGTCACCCGGCCATCTTATTTTTAAGATGAATGCGCTGGTCGATGCCGAAATGATTCGAGCACTGTACCGCGCCTCGCAGGCCGGGGTGAAAGTCGATTTGATTGTGCGGGGAATTTGTTGCCTGCGCCCCGGAATTCCCGATGTGAGCGAGAATATCCGCGTGGTGAGCATTGTGGGGCGTTATCTGGAACACACGCGAATTTTCTATTTTAATAACGGTGGAAACCCTGAAATTTATATGGGTAGCGCCGATTTGATGCCGCGAAATTTGAACGGGCGTGTCGAAACCGTGTTCCCGGTAAAAGATGAATCACTGCGGGAAATCATCCACGATGAAATTTTGCAAACTATACTGGCAGATAATGTTCAGGCGCGGCTATTATTACCGGATGGGTCGTACAAGCGGCTGTCGCCCAAAAAAGGCGAACCGCCGTTGGACAGCCAACTGGAATTGATGCGCCGCGCGAAATCGCATTGAGGGCTGAATGACAACAGCAACTGACAAACCGATTCAACTCGACCAGTTTTTAAAACTGGCAAATGTTGTTGCCACCGGCGGGCAAGCAAAACGGCTCATTCAGGGCGGCGAAGTGAAACTCAACGGGCAGGTTGAAACCCGCCGCAAGAAAAAACTCGCGCCCGGTGATATTGTGGAAGTGTTCGACATGGTGCTGGAAGTTGGTTATGAAGAATCGGAATAACGGCAATTCGAAGCATTTAATTGCGAGCGGAAACAAAAAAACCTCGGTGAAAACCGAGGTTTTTAGCTGGGGCACAGGGATTCGAACCCCGACCGACAGATCCAGAGTCTGCTGTCCTACCATTAGACGATGCCCCACCAACCGGGCGCTATAATACACTCAAAGCCGATGATTGTCAAACAAATGAGCCTGCCGGGAATGCATTCCGGCAGGCTCATTTTCGTTACAACGGTTTAATTTTCGGCGAAGTTATCTTGAATGTAATGGGCTACTCGCCGCGATGACAGGACGCCCACAGGGCGGTTGTCGTCATCCACCAGCAAAATGTGGCGGAATTTATGGATGGACATCAGATGAATGGCCTGTGCCAGTGTATCGTCTTCTTTTAAAGCCGTTACGTTGGTGGTCATAAAATCTTTCACCGGTGTCGCATCTAAATCGGTTACATTGCCGGCAACTTTCCGCAGCACATCGCCTTCGGTGAACACACCGGCGAGTTTGCCGTTGTCATCAACCAGCGCCAACAGCCCCACATCCAAATTGTGTAACTTTTGAATGGCTTCGCCCAGCGAAATATCCTGCGATGCAATGAGCGGTTGTCGGGGATTCAGGGTAGACAAAGTGTCTGTGGGCGAGAAATACGGTTCAGAGCTCGCTTCATCATTAAAAACGACGCCCACGTATTCTTCATCTACCCCCAACGTAGGGACTGAGCCGTTCCCTCCCTGCCCGTTGCTGCCATTTTGGCCGGATGATTCGTCTTCCACCACCCAAGTATCGGCTTGGTAGAAGAGTTGTTGCAAATCGCCCTTCCCTTTTTGCTCAATGGCGAGGTCAATCTGTTGTAAAACTTCTTCTTCATACACGGGCTCATCCACGCAGCGGAAAACACCCATCGGTTCGGGCATGCCGCGTTCGTGGCGCATCTGGCTCAAGAAGTATGACAAACTGCCGTCCGGCATATCTTCGTAGTGAACCATCAGTTCGCTTTCGTCCACTTCATCCAGCGAGACCACTTCCGGATGAATGCCATTCAACCGAATACCTTTATCTTTGTTTTTGCCGAAGATGAGCGGTTTGTGGTCTTCGAGATAGATGATGTTTTCGTGTTTCGTTTTGGGGTTGGTAGCATAATCCCACGCGCCATCGTTGAAGATGAGACAATTTTGATACACTTCAACGAACGATGTGCCTTTGTGATGAGCGGCGCGGCGGAACATTTCGGCCATGTGTTTGACATCGGTTGCGGCGGTACGGGCAATGAATGTCGCGCCGACACCCACGGCAACGGCGGTGGGGTTGAATGCCGGGTCGATGGAGCCCATTGGCGATGATTTCGTTTTGGTGCCGGGCAATGATGTCGGCGAGTACTGGCCTTTGGTCAACCCGTAAATCCGGTTGTTGAACAGGATGATTTTCAGGTCGATGTTTCGGCGCAGGGTGTGGATAAGGTGGTTACCGCCGATGGACAGGCCGTCGCCATCGCCGGTGATGACCCACACTTGCAGGTTGGGGTTGGTCAGTTTTAAGCCGGAAGCTAGCGTGGGTGCGCGTCCGTGGATGCTGTGGATGCCATAGGTGTCCATATAGTACGGAAATCGGCTGGAACAACCGATGCCGGAGATGAAGACGATGTCTTCTTTGGGGATACCCAATTCGGGCAAAACACGTTGCATTTGCGCCAAAATCGCGTAGTCACCGCAGCCGGGGCACCAGCGCACCATCTGGTCAGATACAAAATCTTTTCGGGTTAAGTTTAATGTCACTTCAGTCATTTTTCACTCCAAACTCGTTGTTAGCTTTCGGCCAGCAGAGAGTTGATTTTTTCATAAACTTCTTTAATGGTGAAGGGGCGTCCGGTTACTTTGTTTTGCTGAATGAATTCGTGGGTTCCATATTTGGCGCGAAGCAAAACGACCAGTTGTCCCATATTCATTTCCGGAACCAGGATGCGTTTGAAATTGTTCAAAATATCGCCCAGGTTGCGGGGGAACGGATTGATGTACCGGATATGCACGTGCGAAACTTTTTTGCCTTCGGCCCGTGCAGACTGCACTGCGGAGCGGGTGGCACCGAAGGTGCTGCCCCAACTGACCACCAGCAAATCGCCGGTTTCATCGCCGAAAACTTCTTGTTCCGGCAACCAGTTTGCCAGCCGTGCAACTTTTTCGGCCCGTTCGTTAATCATTTGCTGATTGTCATCCGGGTCATAAGAGACATTTCCGGTTTCGGGTTGTTTGCCCAACCCGCCGATGCGGTGTTCGAGGCCGGGGGTTCCGGGAATTGCCCACGGGCGCGCCATTGTTTCGGGGTCGCGTTTGTAGGGCAAGAATTTGCCGTTTTCGCCGTTCGGCTCGGTGGGGTGTTTGACTTCAATGGGGGGAATTTTGTCTGCATCGGGAATTTTCCACGGTTCTGCACCATTGCCCAAATAGCCATCGGAAAGCATGATGACGGGGGTCATTGCGCGGACGGCGATGCGGCAGGCTTCAATCGCGGTATCGAAGCAGTCTGCGGAACTTTGTGCGGCGATGACGGGAATGGGGCTTTCGCCGTTGCGGCCGTACATGGCTTGCAACAGGTCCGATTGTTCGGTTTTGGTGGGCATGCCGGTGCTGGGGCCGCCGCGTTGCACGTCGATAATCACAATCGGCAATTCAAGCATCAGTGCGAGGTTGGCGGCTTCGGTTTTGAGTGCCAGGCCGGGGCCGCTGGTACCGGTAACGGCCAGTGCGCCACCAAACGACGCGCCGATTGTCGAACCGATGCCGGCAATTTCGTCTTCGGCTTGGAAGGTGCGGACATCGAAGTTTTTGTAGGTGGAAAGGTAGTGCAAAATGTCGCTGGCCGGGGTGATGGGGTATGTGCCGTAAAACAGCGGTTTTCCCATTTTTTGAGCGGCAGTGACCAACCCCAGTGCGGTGGCTTCGTTGCCGGTGATGCGGCGATAGGTTCCGGGTTCCAGATGGGCGCGGCGGATGCGGTAACGAACCTGGAAGGCCTCGGTATTTTCGCCAAAATGATATCCGGCGAACAATGCCTTTTTATTGGCTTCGGCGACGGCGGGTTTTTTGGCAAATTTTTGCTCAATCCATTTCAGAGATGTATCGAGACGGCGGTCGTAAATCCAAAATGTTAAACCGAGGGCGAAGAAGTTTTGGCTTCGGTCTTTTTCTTTGCTGGTCAAATCTTCAATATCTTTCAGCGCTTCGCGGTTCATGGTGGTCAGGGGCACTTTATGAACTTTGTATCCCTCAAGCGAACCATCTTCCAGCGGGTTGCTGTCGTATCCGGCTTTGGCTAAATTGTTTTTGGTGAACGAGTCGGTGTTGACGATGATGGTGCCACCGGGAACCAAATCGGGCAGTGCGGATTTAAGGGCGGCGGGGTTCATTGCGACAAGCACTTGCGGTGCGTCACCGGGGGTTAGCACGTGTTTGCTGGCAAAGTTTACTTGGAAGCCGCTAACACCTGCCAGGGTTCCTGCCGGTGCGCGAATTTCGCTGGGGTAGTCCGGGAAAGTGCTGATATCGTTGCCGAGCACGGCAGATGTGCTGCTAAACTGTGTGCCGGTCAACTGCATCCCATCGCCGGAGTCTCCAGCAAATCGAATGACGACAGAATCGACGTCTTTGTAAATAGGTTTCAATTCAGACATATTTCACCTCTATCATTAGCCGCCCACCCGGCTGTCCGAAATTTGATTCGGGTTGGGCGGTAAGTTGTATAATGCCTCCGGGAACTGGTCGGCATAAAATTTAATAAGTGCATAATGGGTTAAGTTGCCCACCACGTGACCATTGCTGTCCAATACCGGTACATTGCGAAAATGACGTTTGTTCATTTCAAGCAGTGCAGTTTCGGCTTTGTCGTCTTCGGTTACCGTAAACGGATTGGGGGTCATCACTTCATCAACCGGTTTGTTCCACGCATCAGGCGAGGAAACAACTTTGTGCAGCACATCCCGGTCGGTGAAAATGCCGACCAGTTTGCCTTTTTGCGTCACCAGGGCGCAATTACGATGCTCGGCGCGCATTTTATTGACTGTCTCGCCGACGGTTGTGCCACTTTCCACCTGCGAGTATTGAGTCAGGTCTAAATGCTTGACGCGCTCGTGTTGCAGATCATACTTTTGTCCCATTTTGCCTCCTTAAATTAAAAATGTGCGGCGTGATAAGCCATTGCCCCACAAGAAATGTATCTTCCCGGCAGGACTGCATTGTGCCTACCACACACCTTCTGCAACTAAAAAACAGGTGCATTGTACAACTCCGTGTAAAATCTGTAAAATACCGGTTGGAGTTTTTGTGATGGTTAATTTTTCTGTTCGCATAAAAGAATATGCCCGCTCGCTCGGGTTTACATTTGCCGCAATTGTTCCCGCCCGTCCCGCTGAGCACAGCCGCTACTATGCCGATTGGATTGCCGCCGGATATCACGGTGAGATGGCGTATTTGGCTCGCCCCGATGCTATTGCCCGCCGTGCCGATTTGTCGCGCACTGTGCCGAATGCGCAATCGGTGGTGGTGGTTGCCGCCAACTATCACACCCACAACTTGCCGCCGGAAATTCTGAATGACCCGTCTCGCGGTATCATTGCCAGTTATGCGTGGAATCTCGATTACCATGACCTGCTCACACCGAAACTGCGTCAATTGCAGGCGTGGATTGCCGCGCAAGCCGGTGCGCCGGTTAACGGGCGGGCTTACACCGACACCGGCCCCGTGCTGGAACGCGAACTCGCGGCGCGCGGCGGGCTGGGTTTCATCGGCAAAAACACGTGTCTCATCAATCCCACGCTGGGGTCGTACCTTTTTCTGGGCGAAATTATTCTCGATCTGCCGCTGCCTTTCGATGAGCCGTCGCCGCGCGGCACGTGCGGCAAATGTACCCGCTGTTTGGATGCTTGCCCCACCGATGCGTTCATCGCCCCGTACCGGCTCGATAGCAGGCTGTGTATTTCATACCTGACCATCGAATTGAAAGGCGATATTCCGCCAGACCTGCGCCCGAAAATCGGTAACCGTATTTTTGGCTGTGATATCTGCCAAGAGGTGTGCCCATATAACCGGCGTTTTGCCATCCCCACCGATGAACCGGCTTTCCGAGCGGCATTGGACCGTATGGCGCCCCCGTTGTTGGATTTGATATCGCTGGATGATGAAGCATTTCGGAAACGATTTAAGGGGAGTCCCATCAAACGGACAAAACGGAGAGGGTTTTTGCGCAATGTTGCTGTCGCGCTGGGAAATTGGGGAAACCCGGAAGCTATTCCGGCACTCGAAACTGCGGCGCTCGACGCGGAGCCACTCATCCGCACGCACGCCGAATGGGCGTTGGCACAGATTAAATCATAAATCGTAATCGTGCCATAAAATCACCAACCTCTTTTAGTTTTTGGGCACTGACCGAATCACCCCGGTTGCGATATTCTTCCACCATATTGTCCAGTTCTGCAAAAAATACACCGTCGCACCACATAACATTATCAGCAATAATTTTATGCAACGTATCGCCATCGGGTGCGTTGATGATTTTCCGCAGCAAATCTTGTGCGTATTGTATTGTCATCGGGGGCGTGCTGGCCATATAATAAACCTCATAAATACTTTAGAAATAAATGTACCATAAACTATCTATAATGCGAAATGTAAACTTGGCTTTCGTCCCGACTGTGTTAAAATAGGGCTATGCTCAAACAGTTTTTGAACCAGAAACCCGGTCAGACAATCGCATTTTTGCCCCACGCCGACCCCGATGTGCTGGCAGAGACGATGGTGGCGTTTGCCAATGCCGATGGCGGCGTGATTTTGCTGGGTGTTGACTTGCGCGGCAATCCGAACGGCACACTCACCCCCGATGACGCCGAAGCCGCGATGCGGCAGGCGCTGCCACAGTGCCGGCCGCCGGTGGTGGTCGATTGGCAGCAGGAGGAAGTTTCGGGCGGCTGGGTGGTAATTTTGCGCGTAGCCAGAAGCCCCGAACTGCACGCGCTCATCGACGGGCGGGTGCTGGTGCGCCATCGAACCCTCAACGAACCACTTGGCGGCGAAGCCATCCGCCATTTGGCAGCCACCAAAAGCACCGGCGATTTTGAAACCAGCGCCGTGGCCGGAACCGGGCTACTGGAATTTGACCGTCACGTGCTGGACGAATATTTGCAGCACCGAGCCAATCGCGGGCGCAAACCGCCGGCGGGCGGTGTGGAAGACCATTTGGTTGAAATTGGCGCGATGACGCCCGAAGGCGAGGCAACTGTGGCCGGACTGTTGCTGTTCGGCAAACACCCGCAAACCTACTTGCCGCAGAGCGGGGTGGTTTTTGTGAAATTCCACGGCAAAGAACCACGCGGACGCGACGGGCTGGCGGGTTATGGCCGGCGGGTGGAAATTGAAGGTCCGCTGGTGCGGGTGATGGAACGCGCCTGGCAGTTGGTGTGGGATGAAATGCGCGTCGAAGCGGTGGTGACCGGCCTGAAACGGCAGGAATTGCCTGAGTACCCGCAATTTGCCGTGCGAGAGGCGCTGGTCAATGCGCTGTGTCACCGCGATTACCGGCTCAAAGGGCGACGGGTTGAAATTCGGATGTATGAAGACCGGCTGGAAGTCATCAGTCCCGGCGGATTACCCGGTTATATGACGCTCGATAATTTGGTGGAAGACCATTTTTCGCGCAATCCGCGGTTGGTGGCTGGTATATTCGAATGGGGATATATTGAAGAGTTGGGGCTCGGCATTGACCGGATGATTGAAGAAATGTTGCAATTTGGGCATTCCCCGCCCGAATTTAAGGCTACACCGTACTCGTTTACCGTCAAACTGTATAACGTGCTCGACCGCACGCCGGAAATCCAATGGGATACCAATATGAACGAACGGCAACTGCGGGCGATGAATTTCCTGAAAGAAAACGGGCGCATCACCAACCGCGACTACCAAACACTGTGCCCCGATGTCAGCCCCGAAACCCTGCGCCTCGATTTGGTGGACTTGGTGGATAAAGGGCTGCTGTTGAAAATCGGTGACAAACGCGGCACATACTATATTTTGAAGTAACTCACGTTACGCAGCTCAAAATTTGATTCGGATTGACACTTCGGAATACGAAATTTTGCCCCCTCCC
>JANTHQ010000001.1 GCA_024762375.1 Anaerolineaceae bacterium | reverse complement strand
GCTGGTATTGATGGCATACCGTCCGGAAGATGTGCCGGAAGATGCTCCGCTCAACCGTTTTTTGCGAGATTTGACTCACCGGCATGCACTGGAATCCATCCGGTTGGACCGTTTGTCAGAATCGGAAACCGCCACTTTTTTGCAGACAGTCATCGCAGCACAGTCTCCAAAAATCGCCCCGGCTGCCCGGCAGTTGCACCATCTGACCGGGGGAAATCCGCTGTTCATCACCGAAACCATTCGCGCATGGCAAGATGCCCATGCGCAACCACTGGACACCGCCGACCCCGAATCGCTGCTGACCGATGCGCTGCTGCAACCTTCGCCGCATGTGACCGACATCATTTTGGCGCGACTGGCGCATCTACCCGCCGATGCGCGCGCCATTTTGGATATCGGCGCGGTCATCGGGCGCGATTTTTCGGTGGATTTGCTGGAAGCTATCGCCACTACCGACCCGCTGGCGGCACTGACCGAACTGTTGCGGCGGCAATTTCTGGTTGAAATTTCGCCCGCGCGGCTCGATTTTTCGCACCAAATTGTCCGAGAAGTGGTGTACCGCCAACTGTCGCCGGTGGCACGGCGGCGATTGCATCAGCGGGTGGCGGCGGGGTTGACATCACTTTTTGGCAAACAGGCGGGCCCCCGCGCCGCCGAAATCGCCGAGCACAGTTTGCGGGCGGGTGCATCAGCCCGAACGCAGGCGCTCAATTTTTCGGTGCTGGCGGGCGATTATGCCCTGCGTGCGTTTGGGTTCGAGCAGGCGGTTCACCATTATCGGCAGGCGCTGGCTGTGGCGGAAAACATGCCCCCGTCCGAAACTGCGCCGTGGGTGCGGCGGGCGTATCGCGGGTTGGGGCAGGCGCAAGAATCACTGATGGCGTGGAATGATGCCCGCGAAACATATCGTCGCTGCCGGATGTGGGCACAGCGGACGGGCAACCGCACGGCGGCGCTGATGGCGCAATACCGGCTGGCGGCCATGTTGGGGCTCATCGGCGAATTGGAAGAATCCGCCGCGCTGACGGCGCGCATCGCCAAAGAATTGCCACCCGAAACGCCACCGGTGGTGGTTAGTGCCCAGCACCGGTTGCGATTGCTGTCGCTGACGCGGGAAACGCCGCCCACATGGACGGAATCCGGTTTTCCGGTCTTTCAACCGCAGCCGCTCACCACCGCCCGCCCGTGGGAATCGCTGGCGGCATTTTTGGGAGAAGAGCAATCGGCGCAGACACTCAATTTGTATGGCTGGACGCTGACTCTGCAGGGAGAAACATCTGCGGCAGAAGAGACGCTGAATTTGGCGGCACAATTGGCAGAAACGTACAACCAGCGGGGGGCACAAGCCACCGCCGCCCATCTGATGGCGCAATTGTGGGATATGCGCGGCGAATATGGGCAAATGACGCACGCGCTGAATCGAGCGTTGGCGCTGGTGGAAGATATTCCCCATTTGCGCTGGATTGTCATTTGGGGACGCATCCACCGGGCGTATGTGGATGTGCGCTGGAACCGGCTCGACCGCGCGGCGGAGCGATTCCGGCAGATGGAAACGGAACTGTCGGCGCACACCGCTCTGCGCTCGCACTGGCTCAGCGTGCAGGTGGGGCTGGGGTTGCTGGCGATGTTTCGCGGTGAAACGGAAGCCGCCGCCCGGTATTTCGATATCGCGCGGGGGAATCTGCAAAATTTGTATGCCTCGAATTATGTGGCGCTGAATGTCAGTTTGGCGCGATTGCACCGTCATCGCGGCGAATTTGATGCCGCCGAGCGTTCGCTGGTGCAGGCGATGGCATTTGCCGCCGAGCGGGGCATGCTGGCCGATTATATCAGCGCGCTGGTGGAAGCCTCGCGGTTTTCGCAGGCAACCGACCAACCCGCCGAAGTGCTGCATCTGCTGCAGCGGGCGGAAACGGATGCCACCCGCGCCGAGTTGCTTCCCGCGCGGCTTTCGGTGCGGATGGCGCTGTATCGCACATTTGGGCAGATGGGCCTGCTCCGCGACGCGGCGTGGTTCAAACGGCTTGCCCGTGCCGACCGTGATGCCATCGCCGCCACCATCCCCGATGCTGCCGACCGTACCGCGTATCTCTCTCGGCAAGACTTGCGGCGATTGTGAGGGGATTGGTCATTCGTCATTTGTCATTCGCCATTTGTTGAGAGGGATAGAGATAGGGATAGAGATAGAGATAGAAATTCGCTCATTCGCTGATTGCTGACCACTGATTGCTGATTGCTGACGGCTGACCGCCGGAATGTGAAAGTGAGAAAGTGTGCAGGTGATGCAACCCTGCAACCCTGCAACATTGAATTTGGTTAATTGGAGATTGGAGATTCGCTGACCACTGACCGCTGACCACTGAAACGTAACTTTGAACCTTGAACTCAAAAGCTGAAACCCGAAACCGAATACTCGAAACGACCATCATCGCCGTGCTGGCGCTGTTGCCGATGCTGTTTTTCTGGCGAATCATCACCCCCAACCCCGCCGATCGGCTGTGGCTGAAAGCGGGCGATTTCACCGAGCAGTATTTCCCGCTGCGGGCATTTTCGGCGCGAGAATGGGTGGATGGGCGCGTGCCACTGTGGAATCCGCATATTTTCGGCGGGCAGCCGGGGCTGGCGGATATTCAATCCGGCGCGCTGTACCCGCCGCATGTGCTGCAAGCGCTGGCGCTCGGCTGGACGGGGCACGGGTTTCCACTGACAGCACTCCAATGGCAGGTGATTTTCCATTTTTCTATTGCAGCGGTCGGAGCATATCTGCTGGGGCGATACTGGGCAGGGCGCGCGGGTGCGAGCCGGCGGGTGGCGCGATTCGTCGGGGTGGTGGTATCGCTCACCTTCACGTACAGCGGCTATCTCACCGGATTTCCCGTGCAGCAGATGACCATTCTGCTGGCGAGTGCGTGGCTGCCGTGGGTGATGCTGGCGCTGGCATGCACGCTCGATGCGGTGGCGGACGGCCTGCCCCGACGATTGTCGCTGGCGCGGGCGGGCTGGGCGGCGTTGGCGTTCGCCATGGTCGTGCTGGCGGGTCATCCCCAAACCGCAATGTATATTTTCTATCTCACATTGGCGTATGGGGTGTTTGTTGGTTTCAGGTTTCAGGTTTCAAGTTTCAAGCCGCGTTTCAGCGGTCAGCAATTCGCCAATCGCCAATCGCCAATCCCATTATTCATTATTCACTATTCACTATTCATTATCCTCGCCGGTTTGATTGCCGCCGCGCAGTTGATACCCACATTGGCGTTCATCCGCCATTCCCTCCGCGCCGATTTGAATTTCAGCGCGGTGTCGCGGGGATTGCCATTGAGTGAACTGGTTTCGGTGCTGTATCCGGGCTATTTTGGCGGCTCGCCCGAATATATCGGCATTTTGCCGCTGCTGCTGATTGCCGCCGCACTGACGCTCAGCCGCCGCAAATTACGCAGAACCATCATCTTCTGGTTGGCGGTGGCGGCGGGGTCGCTGGTGCTGGCTTTTGGCGCGAACACTTTCGCGTACCCGCTGGCATATCTTACCCTGCCCGGATTCGATGCGGTGCGCCAGCAGGAACGGATATTCCTGCTGTACAGTTTTTCGCTGGCGGTGCTGGCGGGATATGGCGCGCTGGCGCTGGCGATGCCGCTGCCCAAAGCGATGCGCTCGGCATGGCAAAATTTTGCCCGAAATGCGAACCGGGTCGGCGCGGTGGCGCTGGCGCTGACCGGACTCTATCTGTATGGCGCGGTGGCTGCCAACGTGCGCGGCGACGCGGTCAATCTGTTCAATGGCGTGCTGCGCCATCACATTTTCGGGTTGATAATTTACGGCGGCGGGCTGCTGATGCTCGCCTTTCGCCCACGCCGATTTTGGCGGCGTTGGTGGGGGATGTCGCTGGTGGCGGTGTGGCTGGCGTTCAATCTGTTCACCGTCAACTGGCAATTTAATTTGGAGCGGCGCAATAGCCAACCGTTTACCCCCACGGCGACCGTGCAATTTTTGCAGGAACACACGGCGGGCGCACCGGTACGAATCGCGTCGGGCGGGTTGCTGCCCGGCGGCAATAACGCGGCGATGGTTTTCGGGTTGGAAGACATCACCGGCAATACCCCGCTGCAATTGGCAGATGTGGCGGCTTTTTCCGCCGAAATGCCATCGTGGCGGCTGTGGCAATTGCTGAATGTGCGCTATGTGCTGGATACCCGCGATATTGACAGCGCCGGGCTGGCGCGGCGATTCGAATCGGATGGGGTGAAAATTTTTGAGGTAACCGACCCTTTTCCGCGAGCGTGGCTGGTGCACCGGTTGGCGCAGGGCGGCGATTGGCACGCGCTGGCGGCGGATGATTTCGACCTGAAAACCACCGCGCTGGTGTCGGATGCGCTGCCGGTGGCGGAAACGACTGCGCCGGACCGTGTGACCATCCGCCGGGCAGATGCGGGTTTTCTGTCGCTGGATGTGTCGGCGGGGGCGGACGGGTTGCTGGTGGTCAGCGAAATTTGGGATGCGGGCTGGCGCGCCACGGTGGACGGGCAACCCGCGCCACTCATCCGCGCCGATGGCGTGCTGATGGGCGTGCCGCTGTCGGCGGGGACGCACGCGGTGGAACTCCGCTATCAACCGCGCGAGTTTCGATGGGGTGGGTGGCTGTCGCTGGTGGGGCTGCTCGCCGCGCTGGGTGTGATTGCGTGGGGTATTCGTGGGGAGAATGTCGGTTTTTCACGGGAACAATAGCGGGATGAATGAGCGTCTTTATGGTATGATGGAAAATGGAGCACGGATGACGCAGATGTTACGGATTTTCACAGATATTTAATTGAAAATCAATCACAGAAAACATCTGTATAAATTGAAAAACCGGTGGAAATCAATGCCACTCGTGCAATCTGTGTTCCAAAATTGAAAACCCGAAAGAAAACGGAGATGGAAAAATGAAAAAACTGATTTTGGCAATTATGCTCATTCTGGTGCTGGCGGTGTCAGTATCCGCCGCACCACCCGTGCAAACATCGGGCGGGCAGGAATATGTGGTGCAGGCGAATGACTGGCTCAGTAAGTTGGCGCTGAAATACTATGGTGACATGCTCGCTTTCGGGCAGATTGTGGATGCCACCAACGCCAAAGCCGCCGAAGACCCCTCTTTCGCGGTGATTGACAATCCCGATGTGATTGAAGTCGGACAAAAATTGTGGATTCCCGCGCGAGAGCCGGTCACAACTGCCGGTGATTTCGGGGTGGATGGGTTGAAAAACGCGCAGTATGGCGGCATTTACGATACTGCTGTGCAATTGACAGATGGTCATTACGAAGGCAAACCTTTTGTGGAAGGGGGCGCGTCCCGCCCGACGGTGGATTTTGTGAAAGATTTTTACGCTTTCGGCGATTTGAATGGTGACGGTGTGGACGATGCCGCTGTTTTTCTGGCGGAAAATTCCGGTGGGAGCGGGGTGTTCACCTATGTTGCCGCCATGCTGAATCAAAATGGTGTGCCGGTGAATGCAGGCACGGCATTTCTGGGCGACCGCAGTAATCTGATTTCCGTGAAAATTGAAGATGGTATCATTGCGGTGGATATGGTCACCCAGGGGCCGGATGACCCGCTGTGCTGTGCCACGCTGGAAGTGGTCAAATCATTTAAATTGGAGGGGGATGAGTTGGTGGAATTGCCGCAAAAAGAAATCGGAACGGTGAGCGCGGCGCGGCTGGCGGACACCATGTGGGTACTCACCGGTTTTGATAACCCGATGGAACCGACACCGGTTTTGCCCGATACTGAAATCACGTTGATGGTGGATATGGCGGCAGGGAAAATCACCGGTTCGGCGGGATGCAATAACTATTTTGGTGGCTTCACCGAAGATTCACCGGGTACGTTATCGATGGGCCCCATCGGTGCGACGATGATGGCGTGTCCGGAAGATGTGATGGCGCAGGAGCAGAAATTCCTGTCGGCGCTGCAATCGGTCGGCGGTTTTCAGTTTTGGAACGGGAAGGTACTGTTTCACGGCAATGGTGGCATGCTGATATTCTCACCGCAAAAATAACGGAAATAAAAAACGTAGGGGCGACTCGCGACGGGTCGCCCCGATTTATTGAGATAGTTTTTGATTTTTGAAAATTCAGGTGGTTTGTCATTGAGAGGCGCGTTTTTTGCGCCGAAGCAATCCCCCCTCGGAAAAAACCCGGAGATTGCTTCAGCCCTGCGGGCTTCGCAATGACAATTTTCTCATCCTACCCGTTGGGTAATGCCCGAAAGTAAGCCGCGAATATTTTCAAACGGCTCTTGCATCTGTAACCCGCCCGATGCAATCGTATAGCCGCGAATTTCTTTCGCATGACGGCTGCCGCGCATTTTTAAAATAGTCAGGGCACGGCGCATCGCGCTATCCACTTCGACATACCGCATCAGCAAAACAGAATCGACCACGTATGGCAGCGATGCCACAGTCCCCGTTTCGGTGTGGGTGATGTGTGCATCCTCTGCCAGCAGCAGGCTGGTGATGCCTTCGCGCTTGAAGGCGTTAATCAGCGAATTGTGTATCGCGCGCAGTTTCAGTGGGTCTTCGGTGGTTCGGGTGAATTGGGTCACGCTATCGACAACGGCACGTGTGGGGGCCATCGTGCGGATGGTTTCTGCCAGCGGGCTATCGGGCTCTTGGAGGCTGCTCAGAAACACATCGGGTGATGTGAATAAAATCCGCAAAAGTCCATCCGATTGCAGTTGCTGCAAATCCCACCCCAACTGCTGCGCGTCTCGAATGAGCGTGGCGGGAAATTCCTCGAAAGTCACCAGCACGCCCGGTTCGCCTTTGGCAGCGCCGGCACACAGAAATTGCAACCCCAGCGTGGTTTTCCCCACACCGGGCGCACCGCTAACCAGCGTCGCGCTTCCTTCAATAAAGCCCCCACCGAGCATTTTGTCGAGTGTTTTTTCTCCGGACGACAGACGTTTGCGGATTTTGGTTGTCATCGATTTCCCCCTTTTAGGTGGCCGGAAGTCGGTTAAATGGTTGATTGGAGATTCCAGCAACCAACCAATCTCCAATTGACCAATAACCAATCTCCAATCTTCAATTTTCCAGTAGTTTCATCAACACTGCTTCGGTTTCTTCCGGGTCGAATTTTTTGAACAGCGGTGCGGGCTTGCGTAATTTTTGCCCGGCGGGCAGTTCGCTCGGTTGCCACGCCCCAGCGGCTTTCTCCGGATGGTACACCAGCGCGGTGTGAGACCGGCTCGCTTCCGAAAATTCCTGCGTGCCAATATCGCCGAATAGTTGCCCGTCATACCCCAGATATTCGTGCACTTTTTGGGATGTGAACGGCAGGAACGGTGCAAAAATGGTTTTCAAGCTGTCTATCACCCGCAAAATGACGAATACGGTGGTGGCGGTGGCATCGCGGTCGGTTTTGATGGTTTTCCACGGCGCTTTCCGGTCAAGATAGATGTTTGCGGCTTGCGCCAGTTTCATTGCCGCTTGTTGTGCCGCTTTGAATTTTGCCGCCGCCAGCAGGTTGCCCACTGTGCCGAACCCGGCTTCCACCGTTGCCAGAATTTCGCGGTCAAGCTCGCCGAGTTCACTCGGCGCGGGCACGGTGGCATCGAACCGTTTGAAGGCGAAACCGAGCATGCGGTTGACCAGATTGCCCCACGTGGCGACCAGTTCATCATTGTTGCGGCGAATGAAATCATCGAACATAAAATCGCTGTCGCGGGTTTCGGGGGCGATGGCGTTGAGATAATAGCGTACCGGGTCGGGGTCGAAATTTTCCAGAATATCGGGCGCCCAGATGGCGTAATTTCGGCTGGTGCTGATTTTCGAGCCGGTCATCGTCAAATATTCGTTTGAAACCACATCGTATGGCAGGTTCATCAGCCCGTCGCCTTCGGCGGCATATAATTTGCGTCCGGTTGCCAGCAGTTCGCCGGGCCAGATGATGGCGTGAAACGGGATGTTATCTTTCCCCATAAAATAATAGGTTTTGGCGGAAGGGTCGTACCACCAATCTTTCCACGCATCGGGGGTACCGTGGTTCACCGACCATTCGATGCTGGCGCTCAGGTAGCCGATGACCGCCTCGAACCAGACATATAGCCGTTTGCTTTCATACCCTTCCAGCGGAATGGGGATACCCCAGTCAATATCGCGGGTGATGGGCCGTCCGCGCAAACCCTCTTTTACATAATTTTTGCTGAAATTGATGACGTTGGGGCGCCAAAACTCTTTCCCGTCTTCCAGATATGCCAAAATTTGGTCGCTCAATTTCGCCAAATCGAGAAAAAAGTGTTCCGTTTCGCGCAATTCCAGCGGCGAATTGTCCATTTTGGCGTGCGGGTTGATGAGTTCGGTCGGCTCGAGCAGCGTTTTGCAGTTGTCGCACTGGTCGCCCCGCGCCGATTCGTAGCCGCATTTGGGGCACGTGCCTTCGATATAGCGGTCGGGCAGAAAGCGTTTCAGTGCAGCGGAGTAAAATTGCTGCTGGGTTTCTTTATAGATATAACCGTTTTTCAGCGCGGCGGTAAAAATATCCTGCGACACGCGATAGTGGTTTTCGGTATCGGTGTGGGTGAACAGGTCGTAACTGATACCCAATCCGATGAATGTTTCCAGAAATCGCCGGTGGTAGCGTTCAAAAATTTCTCGCGGCGAAACGCCTTCTTCATCCGCTTTGACGGTGATGGGCGTGCCGTGCGCATCCGAACCGGATACCATCAGCACCCGGTTGCCTTTCAGGCGATGATATCGCGCGAAAATGTCGGCGGGGAGGAAGTTGCCTGCAACGTGGCCCAGATGCTGGTCGCCGTTGGCGTAGGGCCAGGCAGTGCAAACGAGTATATTTTCAGACATAGATGGTGCTCCTTATGAAAAATGACGAGTGACGAATTGCAAATAAACAAATGACGAAAAATAAAAAGCCGCACGGAGACGTGCGGTTGTGGCTTGAAAAGGGGTGACAATCAGCCCATACAGCCTAAACCGCCGTCGTGCGGCAGGGCATAACCATAGGCATCAGTTTAATGGCAAATTTCAGCGTATTCATACTTCTATTATAGCGAGTTTTGGGCGTTTGTAAATAGCTGAGACGATTTATTTCAACTGTATTTTCCGCTGAGGTCGTTCCAGCGCACGGCAATCACATCTTTCAAATTGCGCCATGAATCTTTTAACGGGTTGACTTTTGTTTCTTCGCCGTAAATCCACGTGACGGGCACTTCTTTTACCCGATAGCCGAGTTTGACCGCCAAAAAGAGCACCTCCACATCAAAACCGGTGACGGCGGCTTCGGTGATGCGGGCGGCGTTTTCGCCGTACAATTGCACCCGGTTGAATAAATCGTGGGTGGCTTCGCGGGTGAAGGCTTTGAACCCGCACTGGGTATCCTGAAACCCCCGCAGGGCAATCAGGTGGATGAGAAAGTTGAACACGCGCCCCATAAAATGGCGGTGCCACGGCTCATCAATGCGTTTGGCACCCTGCCCCTCGCGCGAACCGATGACGACATCGTATCCTTCTTCCAGAAATGGCAACAATTTGGCGGTTTCTTCAATCGGCACGGCGAGGTCGGCGTCAGAAAAGAGGATGAACTTGCCCGCCCCGGCGAGCATGCCGGTGCGAACGGTGAACCCTTTGCCGCGATGGTCATTTTCGATGACGCGCACGATGGGGTGTTCGGCGGCAATTTCTTTTGCCAGCGCGACGGTGTTGTCGGTGCTGCCATCGTCCACTACCAGCACTTCGGCGGGGTAGGGTTGTGTTTCCAGATATTCCACCACCCGTTTCAGAGAGCCGGGTAAACGCACCGATTCATTGTATGCCGGAATGACCACCGACAGATATGGCGATGAGGATGCTTGTTGCGTGATAACGGCCTCCCAATGGTCGCCGCTGCCTTCAAAATGGCGCCGAAATTTTGCCCGGCAATTTTACCGGGCACTCAATGCGCTATAATAGCGGATGCGGCTTTTTTTGGCAAAATGGCGGCCGAATGGCATTACGTGACATACCGCCATTCGAAGGTTTTGCGATAGCCAAAGTCGGTGCTGAAACTACTGAAAGTTTTGCGCGGTATCATCGACACCGAGTATTTCGACACGCGGGCCAGCGAGCGCAACCCGCGCTGGGCAATTCGCACCGGGTGGTACACGGTTTTGCAGATTTTGTCGTATTCGCGGGAAAACTCTTCCACCGACATTTGTTTCGGGTAGTAGGTGATGTGTGCCGTGTCATACAGTCGCCACGGGGTGTTGGGAATGAGCCGGTTTTCGCGGATGAGTTGGGCGCGGAATGGTGTGCCGGGATACGGCGTGAGAATCGTTTGGCTCATACTGTCGAGCCCCGCACTGCGCGCAAATTCCCACGTTTCCCACATTGTGGCGGGGGTATCTTCGTCGAACCCATACACAAACAGCCCCACCACGCCGATACCATGTTCGTGAACCCGTTTGATGGCGCGGCGGTATTGTTCGGTCAGCCCTTTGCTTTTGCCGCCGAGTTCGCGCCGGTTGTTGGGGTTGACCGATTCGAACCCGATGAAAAATTTGTCGAGATGGGCTTTGCGCGCCAAATCGAGCAGGTCGGGGTATTCGGCGACCATCATTTCGGCTTGGGTTGTCCACCCGCGCAGGGGGAGTTTTGCCAATGCCAAAAACAGTTTTTCGATATATGCCGGGTCGAGCCGGAACGCCAGCCCGAAATTATCGTCAGTTAAAAAGAAGCGGTCAATTTTACGGCGTTCAATTTCTTCGACAATTTCTTCCACCGGGCGGAAACGCATTTTCTGCCCGCTCACCCGAATAGCCGTGCAAAACGAGCAGTTTCGCGGGCAGCCGCGCGTCACTTCCAGCAGCGGCGTCCAATAGTGCCGATTTTCGTCCACCATTTTCAGCACGCGGTCGGTCAAACGGGCGACACCCGCCAAATCTGCCCATTCGGTATCGTTGTAAAGGGGTTTGACGGTATCATTCATAAAATCTTGAATGAGTTGCGGCCATGTGAAGTACGCTTCGCCGGTGAAAACCACATCTGCCCAACGCGCCACATCTTCCGGCATCAGCGTGGCGTGTGCCCCACCGACGGCAACCACTTTCACGCCCGCTTCGTGTGCCAGCCGGGCAAATTTTTCTGCCGATTCAATCGCCAGCGTTTTAGAGGTGATGCCCACCAAATCGGTCGGCCCCAATTCATTGCGGATACGGGCATCGAGCGGACCCAGATTCTCTTCCCAAATTTCCACCTCTATTTCGTCCGGCACCAGCGATGCCAGTCGCATGAGGGTATATGACGGCGATGGCGCTTTGCCAAAAATGCGCCCTTCTCTGCCGGGGTGAATTAAAACAACACGTCGCAAGTCCAAAATGCGTCTCCTTAAAAAATGAACTCAGTTTTTCAAACCGATTGCGTATTCTACCACAGATGGTTTGAACCGCCAATTTTTTAAAGATTTGCTGTAAAAATTGGCGAGGGTATAATTTCGTTATCAGTATTTACGAAAGGATGAAATAATGAACCACGAACCGTTTGATACCGTATCGCCATTGCCCGGCACGGTAAAGTTTTACGACCAGCACGTGGTGGTGTGTACCGGCGATATTCAGTGGCAGCCGAAGATTGAGGCGGATGACCCGTTTATTGCCGCGCTGAGCAAGGCCATCAAAGCAGATGCTCCCGGTTTTGCGAAAATTACCGCGTGCGATGCCCCGTCGGGTGCGAATGGGTTTGATGTGATGCTGTTTCCGGCCAACAAAAAATTCATCGGGTTAACCGAAACAGACATCCCCGCCTTCATTCGGGTGCTGCACGGCGAGACCGAAACAAAACTGGCGTGGGAACCACTGGAAAAACCGGTGTGGCTGGTGTGCGGGCACGTTTCGCGCGATGGCCGCTGTGGCGAGCGGGGCCCCGCTGTGTTGGCTGCACTCGATGCGGCGCTGACGGCATCGGGGCGGCGTGTTGCGGTGGAATTGCATCGTAGCAGCCACTTGGGGCAACACCGGTTCGCGGGGAATTTGGTGTGCTATCCCACCGGAAACTGGTATGGACGGGTCACTCCCGCAGATGCGGCGGAAATTGTTGCGGCGGAGCTGGTGGCGCAAAAACCGTTGGCACGTTTGTGGCGCGGGCGAATGGGCACGCAGCCATCAGAGCAGATTTCGCTGGTCGATTCGCTGTAAAGACCGCAAATGTCCGGCCCATTTGAGGCTTCGTATCAATCTCGGGCAGGTTCTTTTGGAAGTTTTCGGGTATCTATTCAGCCACAGGTTGGATAGAACACGGATGACACAGATAGCACGGATTTTCACGGATTTTTCTGAAAAATATTTTAAAAATCTGCGTTAATCCGTACGATCCGTGTTCTATCATCCATCCACCTGATTAGTTAACCTGAATTCGGAGTTTTTCTCGAAAAGAGAAAATGCGATTATTTCGCAAAGATTTTTGATATGTCATTCCCGCCTGTGCCCTGCGGGTGCGAAGGCGGGAATCCACAGTTTTTGGCGTGGATTCCGGACAATTCGCAGCGCGAATTTCCGGAATGATAGAAACTCCGAACTGAGGTTAGTTACGTTTTCGGCCGGACGTTTCATCGATTTGACAATAGAACGTGTGTTCTGTAAAATACCTGCAAGCAAACACAGGAATGGACACATGACGATGAAACGGGTATTTCACAGTGCTGCTGCCTCGCTTTGGGGGCGATGGTTTACCGGCGAAAGTCCGGCAGTGCGTTGGCGCGTGAGCCGGCAGCCAAAACAGCATATCTTCAGCACGGGGTACAGCAAACTCGACCGGGCGTTGGAAATTGGCGGTTTGCCGCAGGGCGGTATGACCGAATTGGTCGGGCCGAATCCGACCGGCACGATGACCATTGCGGCGGCTATCGCGGCCAAATTTCAGCGCAAACAACTGGCTGTGGCAATTGTTGATATTGCCAAAACATTTGACCGGGAATTGTTGGTTCGTTGCGGGCTGGTTGCCCCGCAATTGCTGTACCACACCCCCGACACACTTTTCGATTTGGTACAACTTTTAAATAGTGCCGGACGAGAACCGGGGTTGGTGGTCGTAAATTTCGGGTTTTCGCCGTTCACCCTCCGCGAAATTCCCCCGCCCAGCCGGCCATCGGTTTTGAAGCGATTGGTGCATGTCGCGCGGCGGTCGCAGCGCGCATTTCTGTACCTTTCGCAATTGGAAGATGGCGACCCGCTGTTGCACACAAACTATCCGCCCGGTTTTTCGCTGGCGGAAGTGGTTGATTTGCGGTTGTGGCTTCAAGAGGAAGGTTGGATCCGTTCGCGGGGGTTGGTATCGGGTTATCGGGGGAATGTTACCACCGTTAAAAACACATTTGGCGGCGGTGGCAAAGGCGCGGTGCTGCGGGTATCATTTATTGACCCACTTGCAGAACAATTGAAAGATGATTTTCGCTTTTGATGGCTGGGGTATAAATACGAAGGCAACAAAAAAGCTCAGTGCGGGCGCAAAGAGCTTTTCATCATATATTGTGGGCCCTGCTGGATTCGAACCAGCGACCAACCGGTTATGAGCCGGTTGCTCTAACCGCTGAGCTAAGGGCCCAATGGGGAATGTAGAGCGGGCGACGGGGATCGAACCCGTATATTCAGCTTGGAAGGCTGATGTTCTACCATTGAACTACGCCCGCGCGGTGCTGGTCGGGGTGATTGGATTCGAACCAACGACCTCTGCGTCCCAAACGCAGCGCTCTAACCGGGCTGAGCTACACCCCGCAATGCAGGGCAAATTATAGCGCATTCAACCCATTTTTCAAAATCCGACCCGGGCAAAATTGGTGTTTTATCGTGCCCAACTGATTTGTTGCATCAGCCAGTCCGGGTGTTGGGTTCCCCAACCGGTAATCTTCTGCGGCGATGCGCTGTCGGCGGTGGTGTCGAGGGTGTAAACGTTCCAACTGCCGCCGGCATCGGAGACAAATGCCAGCTGTGTGCCGTCCGGAGACCATACCGGCAACCCTTCGTTGGCGGGGGTGGCAACCAGCGGCGTCACTGTTTCAGAGGCTGCGTCCCACAAAAAAATGTCCCAAGTCCCGTTTCGAGTCGTCATAAAAGCGATGTTCCCCGTGCCGGATACAGCCGGGCTGCGGTCGCTGCCATCGGTGGTGAGCCTGACGGCAGTGCCGCCGCCAAATGGGATTTGGTACAAGCCTGGTTGGTTTCCCTGCGGGTCTGTACCTTGATAGATGATGGCATCGTGAGCAGGGGAAAGTGCGGGTGTGCGTCCTTTAATTCGTTCCTGCGCGTTGCTTTTTCCATCGGCGAATGTGGTGTAAACGCGCCAGCGGCGGTCGCCGGAGCGCCGTGAGGCGAAAACGAATTCCAACGGATCGCCTCCCCAGCGCGGCAAAACGTCTTCAGTAAATTTCGTCACGCGTACATCGGCGCCGGTGGACAGGTTGAAACTGTGTAACCCTTCGCTGGCGGGGTCTAAACTGTGATACAGCAGGATGTTGCCGTTGACTGCCGGTTGTGTGCCGTTGGGCAGTATCACTTTTTCGCTACCGGTGCTCAAATTGTGGGCGATGATTTCCCACAGGTTGTCGGCGGTATTGAACCGTGAGAAGTAGAGTGTGCCGTTGCCTGCCGAAACGGGGGCTGTGCCGCTGATGACGGTTGTGGCAGTGGCAGCGGCTGTACCGGCGGCCGTCGCGGCGACACTCGGTGTGGGGGCAACCGTGGCTTGTTTGGCGCGTTCGCTATTTTTGCAGCGGAATGCGGCATCTTTGGCGAGCGTCTCCAAATTGGCATCGGTGCGCAGTTCCAGCGCCGATTCATATCGTGCCTGCGCCAGACACCACTCGTTTTGCGCTGCGAGCGCGTCGCCATAGTTGCGATAGGTGTCAAAAAGCCGGTCGGCGACATCGGCAAAATTGGGGTCGATGGCATACAGCCGGTTCAGCACGACCAGCGTGTTTTCAAAATCGGTGGGGTCGGCGGTATCCAGCGAAAGGTACAGCGATACCTTTTCCCATTCGGCAGTGACGGTTGGGTCGTTGGGACGTTCAACCAATGCCTCATCGAATGCGTGCAGTGCGCCCTGCAAATCACCCTCAGTTTCCAAACGCAAACCCAGTTCAAAATTGGCATTGTACAGCGCCGCCGAAACTTCGCCGGGCATGAATGTGGGGTTGATGTCGCGGACTTGTTGCAGGGTTTCAATGGCTTGCTGCCAATCCCCTTGCAGCGTGAGTGCCTTCGCCTGCTCGAACAAATCAGCGGCGACGTTTTGCCGCTCGGTAGAAACGGGCGGGGCGGTGGCTGTCGGTTCGGCTTGCAGCCGGGCGAGCAATTCGCGAGCCTGCGGGTGGCCGGGGTCAAGGGTCAACAATTGGTTCAATTCGGCAATGGCGAGTTCCGTCTGTTGGTTGTTGGCGTATGCCTCGGCTTGTTGGTACAACTGTGTAACTTGCTGAGCGCGCACGGTTGTGCGTTCTTTCAGCCCGTCATACACGCCCAGCACTACCCCGCCGATGATGAGCAAAAAAACTAAAAACATCGTTGTGCAGCCCAACCGGCTGCGCCACCATGGGCGGTGGGCAAGTGTTTCGGTCAGCAATGCATCGAGGGCATCGTCATCGTCAGGTATTTCAATAAAATTGGGGTTGGCTTCACCACAGGTGGGGCAAGCAGCTAAAGCGGCGGAGAATTCGGTTCCGCAGTTTTCACAGATGAAGGTTGTTTGGTCAGTCATGATAATGCCGAGTCTCGCGCAGTTTTGCTGGATGATAGCACAATCACGCTGAATGTAAAATTATGGTTCAGCGGTCGGCGTTGGGGTAAACGTGGGCAATGGTGTTGGCGGCGATTGGTCGCTGGGGCAAATTTTCAATCCGGCCCAAGCAGGGTTGTAATATGCCGAATCTTTTTCCAGCGCTTTTAGCAGCCACGGGACGGCTTGCTCGCACTGAGGTGGGCGCAGGTAGGCATACGAGAGCCCCAATTCGTAATAATATTCAACCGGCGCGGTCGTTTTGGTGGTGATGTGATATGTTTCTTCGGCGTGCCCGTTGCCATTTGGTTGAATGAAGCCGACGCCTTCAGTCTTTTCCGGGCGAAAAACGATTTGAACACTGTATGGAACAGCCTGCGGGCGGGGCAGATTATCCATGGTGATGGTCAAATCGCCGGTAGAAAGGCTGAGGGTCGCCGTGCCGGTGGTGTTGGAAAAAGGTTCGCTGAAACTGACATCCTGCGTCGGGCTGGTCAAATGCACCTGCTCTGAAATATTGCGCGCAATCAGCTCGCCGCACGAGCCGGTGGCTTCGACCGGCGGTGCGGTTTGTGCCCACTGCACCGGCGTCAGCGTTGCGACGAGCGAGCCGCTACCGGCATCGTTCCCATGGTCAAAACGTCCGCGCACCACCGGGACATTTTCGGTACCGGATGGCGTTTCCACCGGCATCAAAATTTCGATGCGGCGCGCTTTCTGCAGGGTTTGATTTTCTGCCAGTGTGATGGCTGTCGGCAGTATCTTCAACGCCTCTTCATAATTCTGACGCAAATAGTATATCGTCCCCAAACGACCCCACGCCCGGGCATAATTTGCATCCACGCTGATGGCCTGCTCCAGCGCGTCGATGGCGCGGGTATCTTGCCCGTTGGCATGAAACGTCCACGCCAACTGGTCGTATCCGGACGGGCTGGTGGGCATCAACTTTATTGCTTCTTCAAAACGATCAGCGGCATTTTCAAATTGTCCCAGCCAATAATAATTTCGGCCGGCAGCCATATAATACGGTGCCAGTTTGGGGCGCAGTTTGATGGCGTTCTCGTAAAATTCTACCGCCTCCCGATATCGCCCCTGCACTTCCAGAGCATACCCCATATTGTGATGGGCTTCCGGGCTTTGAAAATCGGCTTCCAGTGCTTTTTCCGCGGTCTTTCGGGCCGGAACCCAATCGGCTTGGTCGGCATAAACCTCCGAAAGGTAGGCGTACCCCAGCGCATTATTCGGGTCGAGTTCGATGGCACACTCGCACGCATCGAAGGCGCGGCCATAATCGCCCTCCCAATCGAGCGCCTCACAATACTCCGCCAGATTGGTCGCGCTGTTGGGGTTCAGCAGCACCGCTTCTTCGGCTCGCAAAACTGCTTTCGCGGTATCGCCGGTGAAAACCAGTAATTTCGATTGCCGAATGTACGGCACATCATTCTCCGGCTCCATCGCAATGGCTTGCTCGTAACTTTTAATGGCTTCGTGGAGTTTGCCGTCGGCGAATTGAATGTCACCTTCGGTTACAAAATATTGCGCGGGGAGCGTCGGGGTGGGCGATGGCACAAACGGCCGTGCCCAATCAGGCTGCACACGGATGAACCACAACCCCAACAAAATCAGCACGGTTAAAATAAAAACCCGCACTGCCGAAGTTTTTTTCTTCTTTTTTTCTTGCCGAATATACATGGGCAAATTGCCTCATTCAAATCAATGGGCTAAATTATAGCACGATGGATATTATTTGTCATTTGCCGATGGGTTATTGGCGATTGGTTATTTATGACACGTGAAAGTGCGATTTTTGACTTGAAACCTGAAACTTGGAACTTGAAACCATGAACATCTACCCCCTAACCTTTACCCCCCAACTGCGAGATTACATTTGGGGCGGGCGAAATCTCGAAAAACTGTACCACCGTGAACTGCCACCGGGCAACATTGCCGAAAGTTGGGAAATTTCCGGGCATCCCACCGCAGCCACCGTGGTTGAACGCGGTGTGTGGGCGGGACAATCGCTGCCGCAGGTTTTGCTGGCACTGGGCGAAAAACTGGTTGGCACACGGGCGCAATGGGCGCTGAAACGCCATAAATTTCCCCTGCTGGTAAAACTGCTCGACGCGAACCGTAATTTGTCGGTGCAGGTGCATCCGCGCGATGAATATGCGCTGGCGCACGAAAACGGCGAACTCGGCAAAACCGAAATGTGGTACGTGTTGCACGCTGAACCGGGGGCGCAAGTTATTTTCGGGGTGAAAAAAGGTGTGACCCCCGACAGTTTCCGGCGGGCGATTGAAAATAACACGCTGGAAACGCAACTGCACTATTTGCCCGTCAAAGCAGGAGATGCCATTTTTGTGGAAGCCGGGTCGGTGCATGCGCTGCTGAAAGGCACAGTTGTGGCAGAAATCCAGCAAAATTCAGATGTCACGTATCGAGTGTATGATTGGGGGCGGCTCGGTGCGGATGGGAAGCCGCGCCCCCTGCACGTGCGGCAGGCGCTGGAGGTCATCAATTTCAATCAGGTGGAACCGGCTGCTGTCACCCCAAAACTGGTGGCGCAGGCCGACGGCATCACCCGCGCCGAAATCAGCCGTTGTGACTATTTCGTGGTGGAAAAAGTTTCGCTGGCCGCAGGTGCGGTTTATCGCGGCGAAACAGACGGTTCCACGATGGAAATTTGGGGCACAGTTTCCGGCACGTGCGAATTGTCTGCGACGGATGGCGATTCGGTTTTACTGCCGACCATCCGCTTTTGTTTGGTTCCCGCTGCGCAAGGCGAATTTTCCATCACCGCGAAAGAAAAATCCACCATGCTGCGGGCATATTTGCCGTAAACTATGCCAACTGAGATAGCATAAACGGCGCGATATCGGTTAGCGAATCCAGCGCCGAAATTTCGCTGTGTGCCGCGCCGATGGCGAGGCAGAGCGCGGGCGCACGAGTGTGCTTCCGGGTGGACAGGTCTTCCATGTTGCCATGGTCGCTGAAAACCAGCACCAGCGTGCGGGCCAAATCTACCGCCCCGACAATTCCCGCGAAAAAATCATCCAGCAACGATAGCAGGGCCGCGGCATCCGCGGCCTTCTGTTTGTGCCCCACCACATCGGTGTACCACATCTCAAAAAACGTCAACGAAAAATTTTGGCTCAGTTGCGCCAGCTGTGCGCCGGCTTCCGCGCCGCTCAGCAACGGCGCATCATACCCCCATTCACGCCAATAGCGATTCGTCAGCAGTGCGGAAACCGCTTCGCCGCGTCGCAGATTATCCCAGCCGCGAAGCATCAGCCCTGCCGACAACGCAGCACGGGCATTGGCGCTCAACCGTCCTGTCCCGCGCCCCAGCCGCTTCAAAAATCGGTCGGGATAGGCATTGGCAAATGCTACCGGTCTGCCGGTGGCTTGCAATTTTTGAAAAACGCTTTCGGTGGCGAGCAGCGATTTCAGCGCGGTGTTGGGGTAGGGGCCATCGTGCCCGCCGATGTGCGCCGCCGCGTTTGTGCCGGTCAGAATCGCGGTTTGTCCCGTACCCGATTGCGGCAGGCCGCCCAGCCCCAGTGTGGCATCCAGCCCCGTCAGGGTGGCGCGGTCGGTTGAAATGCCTGCCGCATCGCGGAGCAGCCGCGCGCCGCCGAGCAGTTTCGCCAGAAATGGGGTGCTATCGGGCGCGGCAAACGGGTTGCGGGCAGGGTCATCATCGCCCAGCCCGACGCCATCCAAAAAAACCGCCAAAATTCGGTCGACAGCCATCCGCTACTCGCGGGCTTTGATGGTGATTTCCAGTCCGCTGCCGATTGGCACGGTGACGCTCTCCAAATTTGGATGGTTCTGCACGTACATAATGTAATCCAGCAGCGCATCGCCGTGCGACACGGCATTATCGGCGATAACCAAACTGCCGACGCGCAGCTGTTTGTACATCACATCGAAATAGGTTTCGTATTGCCCTTTGACGGCATCGATGAAGAGCAAATCCACCGGTGTGTCGAATTTTCGCAGTGTTTCGCGGGCATCGCCGACCAGCACTTCGATATAGTCTGACAGCCCCGCTTTCTCGAAGTATGATTGTGCTTCGGTGGCTTTGGCGGGGTCAATTTCGCAGGTGGTTACTTTCCCGCCGGTTTTACGGGCGACCAGAGCCAGCCAAATTGTAGAGTAGCCGCGGTTGGTGCCCACCTCGACAATATTTTTGGCGTTGGCGCTCAGCGCGGTGATGTACAGCAGTTTCGCGGCATCGGGATTCAGCGCGAGGATGCGCTCGCCAACGGGCACGTTTTGCATTCGTTCGCGCTCATCGCGCATTTCAAGTTCACTCAAAACATTAAAAACAGCTTGTTCCATTTAAAGGTCTCCTAAAGAATCAGTTTGAAATATTATACACGCGCAGCAGGCGCAACAAAAACGGGGACACACGCGTGTGTCCCCGTTCGCAAAAGTGATGCAAATGGATTAAAACGTTGATGCCAGTAATTGCGTCGAGCCGCTGACCCAGGTGATGAATGGCTGGGCAAAAATGGCAATTGCCAGTACCAGCACCAGCGATACCGCCACCACTGTGTTCAGCGAGCCGCTGACGTGAATCGGTTTGTCTTCTTGAGCCGGGCTGAAGAACATTTTGCGGGCGATACCGAAATAGTAATACAGCGAGATAACGCTGTTGAACACACCGATGGCTGCCAGCACGTACATTTGTTGTTCAACTGCCGCGCCGAAAACAAGCAGTTTGCCCATAAAACCGGCTGTGGGAGGAATGCCGATGAGTGAGAGCAGGAAAATCACAAATGCGCTGGCGAGATACGGCGAGCGTTTTATCAGTCCGTTATATGCGTCAATATCGGTGGAACCCGTATTGTTTTCTACCGCCAAAATGATGGCGAATGAACCAAGGTTGGTAAACAGATAACCAAACAGGAAAAGAAGCAAGCCGTTTAACCCTTGTGCCCAGCCGGTAACAGTCGGTGTGCCGCCGATAAACTGCGGCGCGATAGCGATTACCCCGATGAGCATATAACCAACTTGAGCAATACTGGAATAGGCAAAAAGCCGCTTGATGTCTTTTTGCCACATGGCAACCACATTGCCGAAGGTCATCGTTAAAATGGATATGCCGGTTAAAAGTAGCACCCAATTGCTGTTGGCAACCGTGGCGAACGCCGGAAAGGCGATAATCAGCACGCGCACCAGCAGTGCGAACCCGGAGGCTTTCGGCCCAACGGATAAGAATGCGGTTACAGGGGTGGGCGCACCCTGATAGGCTTCCGGCGACCATTGGTGAAACGGAACCAGTGCAATTTTAAAGCCCAACCCAACGATAATCAGCGCCAGTGCCGGAATGGTGAGCACATGGGTGATGGTCGGGTCAGCGGTGATGAGCGCCTCGGCAATGCCGTGCAAATCGAGCGTGCCGGTTGCCCCGTAAATCAGCGAGAAGCCGAAGAGCATTACTGCACTGGCAACCGAGCCGTAAAGGAAGTATTTCAGTGCGGCTTCGATGGAGAAAGCATTGTCGCGCAGGTAGCCGGTCAGCAGGTAACTGGTGATGGACAGAAACTCAAACGCGAGAAAAATCATCACCAAATTGGTCGAACTGGCAACCAGCATCAACGCCAAACCCGCGAGCAGCATCATGGCATAAAATTCGCCGGGGAATTGGATTTTTTCCCGAACATAGTCGGTGGCCAGCAATCCTACCAGCGCAACGGTGAGTGTGGCATACACTTTAAAGAACATTGCAAAGCTATCCATGGCCAGCATCGGCACTTGACCGTCCGGGTCGGTGGCGATGACGGCGAGTTGCACCGCGCCGCTATTGGCTTGTGCCCATACAAAAATGGTTGCCACGAATGCGCTCAATGCGCCGATGAGGGTGATGACTGCCAGTGTGTTCGCCTGATTTCCTTCGCGGGTCTTCCAAATCATATCGAGTGTGAAGACCACAAAGGCGAACACAAGTAAAAGTGTTTCGGGTAACAATAGCATAAATGTGTTCAATGTAAACCTCCTGCCTAAGGAGTGTAGGTCAGTTACAACTTAAAACGCGGCGTTCAAAATTGCATTGCTGGCAAAGTTGATGGTATTCAAGATGATTGACGGATAGACGCCGATTAAAATCATACCAATCAGCAGGGGAACCATCGTCCATACTTCAAACGGGGCGATATCTTCGCCACGGGTCCAGTGATGCGCATCGAAGATTTTTCCCCATTTTTCGGGGCTGAATTCGCCGAGGAAAACGAACTGGATGATTTTCCAAAGGATATATGCGGCGGTCAGCACGATAGCAATCACGCCGATAATGGCCATTGCCGGCATGGTGGCAAAAGCGCCCCGGAAAATCAGGAATTCGCTGATGAAACCGGCCAATCCGGGCAGCCCCAGCGATGCGAAAGCGGTTACCATCATAATTGCGTAATACCGCGGAGTATGTTTGCTCAACCCGCCGAAGGCTTTCAGGTCGCGGGTGTGCGTGCGTTCATACACCACACCGACCAAGAAGAATAACCCGCCGGTGATGATACCGTGGTTGAACATTTGCAGCACAGCGCCGTTCAGGGCGATGGTGCGGCTGGTCATATCGCCAAAATAAACGGCTGCGGCCAGTCCGAGCACAAAATAGCCCATATGGCTCACAGAGGAGTAGGCGATGAGCCGTTTCAAGTCCCATTGCGCCATACTGACCAGCGCGCCGTAAATCATGCTGATGATGCCCAGTGAGGCTACAATGACAGCCGATTGTTGGAAGACTGTTGGGAAGAACGGGATGAGGATGCGAATCATACCGTACCCGCCGAGTTTCAGCAGGACACCGGCCAGAATGACCGACCCGGCAGTCGGTGCGGCCGTGTGTGCATCGGGCAACCAGGTGTGGAACGGGAAGAGGGGCACTTTAATAGCGAACCCGATGAAAATTGCCCAGAAAACGAGTGTTGCCAGTGACGGCGAGAAGCTCAGCATACTGGGAATTTGGGTCATATCCCACGAACCGGTGTTCAGGTAAATGGCGATAAAGGCCAGCAACATCGCCACCGACCCCACCAAAGTGTAGAGGAAGAATTTGATGGCAGAATATTGCGGGCGGTCTTTTTTCGCGCCCCAAATGCCAATCAGCAGGAACATCGGCACCAGTTCAATTTCCCAGAAGAAGTAGAACAGAACCATGTCCAATGCCACGAACACGCCGGTCAGTGAGGCTTCGAGCAGCAGGAATAGCACGAAGAATTCTTTGACGCGGTATTTGATGACGCCCGCGCTATACCACAAGCCCAATGTGCTGAGCAGTGCGCTCAAAAATACCAAGGGGATACTCAACCCATCAACACCGAGATAGTATTCGATGTCGAGGCTGGGTATCCACGCGTATTTTTCAACAAATTGGTAGCCGCCCTGATTGAAATCGTATCCGAACCAAATCAGGATGGAAAAAAGGAGCGGGAAAAGACTGGCGATGATTGCCAGGTTTTTAATGCCTTTTTCGTTTTCGCCGGGGATGAACAGAATTGCAACTGCGCCCAACAGCGGAAACAAGAGAATTAAGGTGAGTACGAACGGTATGTTCATTGTGATGGTTCCTCCCAACTTAACAGTTAGTGAAGTGACCGGAGCAATTGTGCCCCGTTAAAATCCAACGCCAAACAGATACACGCCAACCAGCGATAGTGACACCAGGGCGATTACCAGAAGATAGTTTTGGGCTTGTCCGGTTTGGGTATAGCGCAATTCTTTCCCCATCCATTTGAAGAAACGCGCTGTTCCGAGCACGCCCAAGCCGTCTACGACCACGCGGTCAAATTCCGCGCTCACGTCGGCGAGCCAGCGCCCAGTATTGCCGACAAAGTTCACGATGGGATTAATAACCCAATCGTAGTCGAATTTGGCGGCGAGGTCTGCCAGTTTTATAACCGGGTTGATGATGACGGCAAAGTAGAATTCATCCACATAATATTTGTTTTTCAACAGGGTGAATAGTGGCCGCCCCAAAAGTTTGACCATCGGGTCTTCTTGCCCGGCTTGCTGGCCGCGATAAAGCGCGATACCACCGAGAAAGCCGGTCAGGCCGATGAGTGTGGCGACAGCCGCCAACCCCCAGTTGAGCGGCAGCGCTTCTAAATCGAGCACGCCTGCACTTTCGTGAATCATCCCGGCGAAATGATGCAGCCAGCCATTGCCAATCAGCGGCACATTTTCCGGCACGTTGGCAAAACCGAGAATCAGGGCAAAGAAACCCAGCACCAGCAGGGGGTAGGTCATCCGTTTACCCGGTTCCACCGCGTGCTCCGAAAGTCCGGTGCGGGGTTTTCCCAAAAATACCAGCCCGATTTGCCGCCCCATATACAGCGCGGTGACAAATGCGCCCAGCGTGCCGGCGAGCCATGCCCAAAACGCCACGCTGCCAAAATTAAATCCACCGGCTTTGTGCCATGCATCTGCCAGAATTTCATCTTTACTGAAGAATCCGGCAAAGGGTACGATGCCAACCAACGCCAGTGTGCCCGCCATATAGGCGATATAGGTTTTTTGCATCCGTTTTGCCAGCCCGCCCATATTCATCATATCTTGCGGGTCGGTGTGATGGTCGCCGACGTGGTGTGCGCCGTGTTCCATCGCGTGGATGACCGAGCCGGAGCCGAGGAAGAGCAGGGCTTTAAAGAACGAGTGGGTCAGCAGGTGGAAAATCCCCGCCAAAAAACCGCCCAATCCCAAACCAATCATCATATAGCCCAACTGGCTGATGGTGGAATAGGCGAGCACCCGTTTGATGTCGTTTTGGGCGATGCCGATGGTAGCGCCGAAGAAGGCGGTAATTGCGCCGATGATAGCCACCCATTGCAGCGCGCCAACGGGAACCACCGCGAAAAGCGGCAGCATCCGGGCAACCAGATACACCCCGGCGGAAACCATCGTCGCCGCGTGGATCATCGCAGAAACGGGGGTGGGGCCTTCCATCGCATCGGGCAGCCACACGTGCAGCGGGAACTGCGCGCTTTTGCCCACCGCGCCGCCGAAAATCAGCAGTGAGATGAGGACGGAAGCGGGCATCCCCCAAATGGTGGCGTTTGCCAATTCGTGCAGTACTTCCGGTTCAAAAATTTGGCGGAAGGTGAGCGTGCCGGTTTTGCTGTACAGGAAAAGCATCCCGGCAAACAGCAAAACATCGCCGATGCGGGTGGTTAAAAATGCTTTCAAACCGGCTTTTTTGGCGCTGTCTTTTTCGAACCAGAACCCGATGAGCAGGTACGAACAGAGCCCCATAATTTCCCACGAGATGAACAGTAGCAGCAGGTTATCGGCGACAACCAGCGTGAGCATCCCGAAGACGAAGAGCGAAACGTAGGCGAAAAAGCGGGCGTATCGCGGGTCACCTTCCATGTACTCTGATGCATAAATGAAGATGAGTGAGGAAACGATGGGAACCATAAACAGCATCGCGGCGGTAAAGCCGTCTACTGCAAAACCGAGGTTGAACACGGTGGTTCCGGTGGGCAGCCACGGCACCGGCAACGACCACCCTTCGACTTGGACGTGGTGTCCGCCGGCGAGTGTGGCAAAAATGACCAGCCACGAAATGACTGCCGAAGTGGCGATACCGGCAATAGCCAGCCCCGCGCTCAGTTTGTTGCTTTTGTTCGCCCACAGCACGATGATGGCAAATGCCAGTAGTGGAAATACCGGAATGAGGGGCGTGAGTGAAAATAATTGTTCCATAGAATTACCTCGTCCGTTCCTTAGAACTTCATTGAATCTATGTCTTCAACATCCACCGTTGCGCTGCGGCGGTACGTGGCGATAATGATTGCCAGCGCCACGGCAGCTTCGGCGGCTGCGATGGCAATCACAAACACGGCAAAAATCTGCCCGCCAACCTGATTGGGGGTGGTGTAGCGGTTAAATGCCACAAAATTGATGTTTGCGGAATTCAGCATCAATTCCAAACCAATCAGCACGGCAATAGCATTTTTGCGGGTGAGTGTGGCGTAGAGCCCAATGACGAATAGCGCGGTTGCCACAGAAACCCACCACGAAAGCGGTATAGCAGTCATTATTGTTCCCTCCCTGTGTCGGTATGCGTATCACGCGCCAAGATGATGGCCCCGACCAGCGCCACCAGCAACAGCACCGAGATAACTTCAAATGGGATGACGTAACTGCCCAAAAAACTCATTCCCAGCAGGATAAGTGCATCACCGGTGGGGGCAGCGCTGCTAACAGGCCAGTTTACCTGCAATACCAACACCAGTATAGCAATAAACAGCAGTGGCGAGACAATAGCCGCCAGCCATGTTTGGCGGTTGGTTTGTGGTTCGCTACTGGTCATCATTCGCCGCGAGAGCATAATGGCAAACAAGATGAGAATGGCAATTGCACCGACATACACCACAACCTGCACCGCCGCTAAAAACCCGGCATTTAGCAACACAAAATATCCGGCCATCCCGCTAAGTGTCATGCTGAGAAATAGTGCGCTGTAGTACAAGTTTTTGGTGGAAATGATGCCAATACCGCCACCTAAAACGAGGATGGTAAAAATAAAGAAAACGATTTGTTCAGCCATAGAGTTCTACCTTTGTTGACTAATTTTCTACCGCAGCGACCGCACGCAGGGCTTGGGCTTTGCTGCGGCGCGCAAAAGCCCGCACAGCCAGCGAAACGAGGAACGCGACCAGTAAATTGGCAATTAACAAGGCGATGGTTTGACCTACGCCGCCGAAACTTGCCAGCGGCCCGGCAGAAATGGCGTATCCCATGCCGGTAGACACGCCCGGTTGGAATAACTTCACCACAAAAGCGGTAACCAGCAGGTTCAACAGCGCAACAGGGGTCATAAATTTCCAGCCGAAATCGAGCAGTTGGTCAATACGGAACCGGGGGAGCGTGCCGCGGAACCACATCAAAATGAAAACGATGACGCCAACTTTCAGCAAGAAGTATATGTGTCCCAAAATGGCGCCTGCTACCGGTGATGACGCTGTTAATTGCGTTACGAAAGGTCCGTGCCAGCCGCCCAAAAACAGAGTGGCGGTCAGCGCAGCAACTGCCAGTGCGTGCACATATTCGGCAATCATAAACAAACCGAATTTTAAGCCGCTATATTCCACGTGAAAACCGGCGACAATCTCGCTGTCGGCTTCCAATAAGTCGAAGGGCGAACGTCCGACTTCGGCAACGCTGGAGAGGAAGAAAAGCAAAAATGTGACGGGCATCGCTATCAGATACCAACCGCCATTTACCCACGATTGTTTGTCAACGATGGTAACGGTTGACATCGACCCGGCTACCACGGCGATGGTAATCAGCGACAGCACCATCGGGATTTCATACGATACCAGTTGCGACACCGCCCGAAATGCACCGAGCAGCGCATATTTGTTATTGCTGCTCCAACCGGCCATTAAAATACCGAGCACCCCAAACGACCCCACGGCAACAATATAAAAGATGCCGATGTTCAAATCGGTGCCGACGATACCCGGCGCAACCGGAATGACCGCGTAAATCAAAATCGCGGCAACGGCTGCCAGCCCGGGGCCGATGTTGAACGGCACGCGGTCGGCGCCGGCTGGGGTTGTATCTTCTTTGGTGAGCATTTTGATGGCATCCGCCACGGCTTGTAATAACCCGAACGGGCCGGCGCGGTTGGGGCCAATTCGGTCTTGAATGCGGGCGATGATTTTTCGCTCCAGCCACGTCAGCACAATCATTGCCATCGGGGCAACGACCAGCGCTAAAATAAACCCGTACACTGACCATACGATGACAGCAGCAGAAACGTCGGCGGGTAGTCCCCACCACGAAGTATTTTCCAGAATATTGGCAAGCCAATTAATTAGTTGTTCCATAAGCGAGTGTCTCCATGTACCACAGGCAAATTAAAAACCGGATAGACCTGCTAAACCGGTTTTATATCCATTTAAGCGCATCTTTGCGCCAAGCATATACCAGTGCGAAAAACAGAATCGCCACGAAAATGATGACTTCCAGCAAGGCATACAGTGGCAAAAAGTTGTATGCAACGGCCCACGGAAACAGGAAAACTGATTCCACATCGAATACCACAAAAACGAGCGCATAAATGTAGTATGATACTTTAAACTGTACCCAGGCATCGCCAATGGGTTCAATACCACATTCGTATGTGCTCTGTTTAAAAGGATTCGGTTTGTGCGGGCGCAAAAACCACGCCACTCCCAACCCTACTACGGGTAGAAGCAAAGCAGCCAACACAAGAATGCCCACAAAAATATACGGATTCTGCATACGCCTCTCCTTTGATCCAGTCGTTTATGATATTTGGTTCATCCAGATAAAATTACGTGGCAGCTCATCCATCGCAAATGCTGCCGATGGTTGCTCAAAACAACGGCTCAATTTTAGCATACTTGAACCCACATGAAAAATACTCGTTCCCTCTGTGACGATTTTCACGCGGCATTCAATCGATGCAAATTTAACGATGCCCGGAGATTGTGTATAATGGAACCATGCACATACTTCAATCACCGCACTGGACTGCATTTAAATCGCAATTCGGCTGGCAGGGCGATTCAATCGCGCTGCCGAACACTGCCCTTCCGGCTCAAATCCTCTTCCGCAGATTGCCGCTCGGGTTAAAAATTGCATACGTGCCGAAGGGCCCAAATCTTAACTGGCAAAATACTACCATTGCTGAACAGGGATTGCAAAAATTGGTGCAAGTGGCGCAGCGACCGGGTGTTTTCTTTCTGAAAATCGAACCGGATGTGCCCCCATCGCCACAGATAGCCGATTTGTTCGCCGGAAACGGTTTTCGCCCGGCGCGAAACATCCAACCGGCGG